>JAIOJM010000228.1 GCA_019911785.1 Sulfuricella sp.
TCGGCGAAGGTGGCCTTCCAGAAGGTGTTGCTTTCGGTATGGTAGGGCGGCTTGAGCCGGCACAGCGCCAGCATGCGAACGGTCTTGCCCTCCGTCAGCCGTTTCGCTTCCTCGGCTTGCATCACTACAGCCGCATCGAAACCGGCATCGTCGTCCACCTTGCGCTCGTAGAAATCGTAGAGGTTGTCGAAGGCCAGGAAGTATTCGTAGCGCCACCGGTTTGTCACTTCCACCGTCTTGCCGGGGTAGAGCTCCACCACTACGGGCGCGTGCCTGGAGGCGGTTTCGGAGCCGAGGGGCAGGAATTTGAAGCGGTAATAGTCGCGCTGATCGGGGTTGGCCCCCTCATCCCAGCTCCAGCCCTCGGCGATCTGGTTGAACGCCATGTTGTAGCGCAGTTCCAGCCTGCCGCTGGCCGCATTGTATTCCTGGGAAAAATTCGGTCCGGCATCGAGATCGACGGCAAAGGCGAACACCGCATCCTTGATGCTCGCAGCTACCGGTGCAGAGGCGGAAATTTCTCCATACCATTTCTTGATGTCATCCCCGCCGTAACCGGCGGGCAGCGCCTGGATGGCGCTGTCGAAAGAAGCTGCGGCATGGCCGGACAGGAACAGAAGCATTGCCGCCGCCAGAAATTTCAGTGTCCGTTGCATTTTCCCGCCCTCAAAAGCAGGCATCATAGCCATGGGCGACGCGACCCATCCATGATTTAAATCAAGCAAAAATCTTTCAACCACGAATTACACGAATAAAACACGAATGTTCACTAATATTCAGTCGATTAGAATGGCTGACCTGATTTAACCATTCGTGCAGCCTGGAGACGCCTACTTTTGGTTATTCGTGTTTATTCGTGAACATTCGTGTCATTCGTGGTTAATCGCCGTTTTTTAAATCAAGCAGGCCCTTAGCCGAGAAACAGCTTGTAGGCCGGGTTCTTGCTCTCGTCCACATAAGGATAGCCCAGACGCTTCAGAAAGGCCCTGAAGGCGGGCTTTTCCTGCGGCGGCACCTGCACCCCCACCAGCACCCGCCCGTAGTCTGCGCCATGGTTGCGGTAGTGAAACAGGCTGATGTTCCAGCTCTGGCCCACACTGTCGAGAAACTTCATCAGCGCGCCGAGGCGCTCGGGAAATTCGAAGCGATAGAGGATCTCGTTTTTCGCCTGGGGAGCATGGCCGCCCACCATGTGCCGGACATGCAGCTTGGCCATCTCGTTGTCGCTCATGTCCACCGGCTGGAGTCCCTTGCGTTCCAGCAGCGCCAGCAGCTTCTCGGTTTCGCCGCGGTTTTGCACCTGCACCCCGACGAACACATGGGCCGCGCTGGAATCGGAATAACGGTAGTTGAATTCGGTGATGTTGCGCGTTCCCAGCAGGGCGCAGAACGCCTTGAAGCTGCCCGGCTTTTCCGGGATGGTGACGGCCAGCACGGCTTCGCGCTGCTCGCCCAGCTCGGCGCGCTCGGCGACGTGGCGCAAGCGATCGAAGTTCATGTTGGCGCCGGAGGCGATCGCCACCAGCGTCTTGTTCTTCAGCTTTTCGCGCGCGACGTACAGCTTGGCTCCGGCGATGGACAGCGCCCCGGCCGGCTCCAGGATCGAGCGGGTGTCCTCGAACACGTCCTTGATCGCGGCGCAGATGGCATCGGTATCCACCAGCACGATCTCGTCCACCAGCTCGCGGCAGAGGCGGAAGGTTTCCTCCCCCACCTGCTTGACAGCCACGCCGTCGGCGAAGATGCCGACCTGCGCCAGGGTGACGCGCTCCTTCTTCTTCAGCGAGCGGTACATCGCATCGGCGTCGACCGGCTCGACGCCGATGATTTTGATTTCCGGCTTGAGGCGCTTCACGTAAGCGGCAATACCGGCAATCAGCCCGCCCCCGCCCACCGGCACGAAGATGGCGTGAATCGGGTCCGGATGCTGGCGCAGGATTTCCATGCCGATAGTGCCCTGCCCGGCAATCACCTCCGGGTCATCGTAGGGATGGATGAAGGCCAGCTTCCGTTCCTTCGCCAGGGCCATGGCATGGACATAGGCATCGCTGTAGGAGTCGCCGTGCAGCACCACGTGGGCGCCACGGCTCTGCACCGCCTCGACCTTGATCTGCGGGGTAGTGACGGGCATCACGATGGTGGCTTCGCACTTCAGACGCTGGGCGGAAAGCGCCACGCCCTGGGCATGGTTGCCGGCGGAAGCGGCGATCACCCCGCGCTTGAGCGTCGCGGCGGGGAGCTGCACCATCTTGTTGTAGGCACCGCGCAGCTTGAACGAGAACACCGGCTGCAAGTCCTCGCGCTTGAGCAGGACCGCATTCTGGATGCGGCGAGACAGGTTCGGCGCGGGCTCCAGCGGGCTTTCGATGGCCACGTCATAAACGCGGGCGGTGAGTATTTTTTCCAGGTAGTCGTTTTGCATATCTTGAATAGTGTGATTTTTTTCAAGATTAACAGGAATCAACCGAAACCAGAAGATTTGCAACCCCAGGCGTATTTCTTAATCCGGCAAATCCTGCAATAATTCGACCTAAGTATGCGAATTTAAAAACAAGGATCTGGATACATGACGCAAGACGAACTCAAACAGGCCACCGCGCGCGCCGCCATCGAATACGTGCCTTCCGGCATCATCGGCGTGGGCACCGGCTCCACCGCCAACTACTTCATCGACGAACTGGCCAAAATCAAGGGCCGCATCGACGGCGCGGTGGCCAGCTCAGAGGCCACCGCGCAGCGCCTGAAAAGCCATGGCATCCCGGTTCTGGACCTGAACAGCGCCGGCGAGCTGGCGGTTTATGTCGACGGCGCCGACGAAATCACCGCGCACATGCACATGATCAAGGGCGGCGGCGGGGCGCTGACGCGGGAAAAGATCGTCGCCGCCTGCAGCAGGAAATTCATCTGCATCGCCGACGGCTCCAAGCTGGTCGGCATGCTCGGCAACTTCCCCCTGCCGGTGGAAGTGATCCCCATGGCGCAAAGCTACGTCGCCCGCGAGCTGGTCAAGCTCGGCGGCCAGCCGGTGCTGCGCCAGGGCTTCACCACCGACAACGGCAACATCATCCTCGACGTGCACGGCCTGCAAATCATGAATCCGGTGGAGCTGGAAACCCAGATCAACCAGATCACCGGGGTGGTGACCAACGGCCTGTTCGCCCGGAGACCGGCCGACGTGCTGCTGCTCGGCACCAGCGAAGGGGTCAGAACGCTGACGGCGTAATTGTCCCCGGCAACAAAATTGTCACAATCGGCGCGTATACTTGAGAAGATGAACTATGTAATCCGTTCCACCCAAACGATGACATGAAACGGCGTCTTTTTACGCCATGCGTCGTTGCATTCCCTTGCCGTATACCACATACGGCGGCGGGTCTGCGCCTAGCCTGACGAAAAAATCCATCCGTTTCATTCGTCCCCGTTTGGGTGGAACGGACTACAAAAGGGAGAAACACCATGCAGCATGAACACATTTCCAAGCAATTCGATGCCGAGCTGGAAACCGTGCGTTCTCGAGTGCTGCAGATGGGTGGCCTGGTGGAGGAACAGATCGTCAACGCCATCGAAGCACTGATCAACAGCAAGCTCGACCTCGCCGACGGCGTCATCGCCAAGGATCTGCAGGTCAATGCCATGGAAGTGGAAATCGACGAGGCCTGCGCCCACATCATCGCGCGCCGCCAGCCCACCGCCGGTGACCTGCGCATGGTGATGACAGTGATCAAGACCATCACCGACCTGGAGCGCATCGGCGACGAGGCCGAAAAGATCGCGCGCATGAGCAAGCTGATTTACCAGTCCGGCCGGCTGTCCACGCCGCGCTTCACCGAAATCAAGATGATGAGCGGCATCGTGCTGGAAATGCTGCGCAAGTCGCTCGACGCCTTCGCCCGGCTCGACATCGGCACTGCGGTCCAGGTGCCGCGTCAGGACGTGCAGGTGGACGACGCCTTCAGCTCCTGCATGCGCCACCTGATCACCTTCATGATGGAAGACCCGCGCACCATCTCCACCTCGCTCGACGTGCTGTTCGCCGCCAAGGCGATCGAGCGCATCGGCGACCATGCCAAGAACATGTCCGAATACGTGGTCTACATGGTCAAGGGCAAGGACGTTCGCCACACCTCCATCGAGGAAATCGAGCGCGAAGTGGAATAAGAGCCGCTCAGCAGTGAGAGAGTACTCTACCGTCGCGGCGGTCGATCTCGGCTCCAACAGCTTCAGGCTGCAGGTCGCACGGGTGGTGGACGACCAGATCTACCCGCTGGATTCGCTGAAAGATACCGTCCGCCTTGGCGCCGGGCTGGGCGCGGACAACACCCTCGATCAAGACACCTGCAACCGTGCGCTGGCCAGCCTTGGCCGCTTCGGCGAGCGCCTGCGCGGCCTGCCGCGCGACGCGGTGCGGGCAGTGGGCACCAACACCTTCCGCGTCGCCAAAAACGCCCAGGAATTCCTGCAGCAGGCCGAGGCCGCACTCGGTTTCCCGATCGAGATCATCGCCGGCCGCGAGGAAGCGCGCCTGATCTACCTCGGCGTTTCCCACGGCCTGCCGGCCTCGAGCGACAAGCGCCTGGTGGTGGACATCGGCGGCGGCTCGACCGAATTCATCATCGGCACAGGCCTGAAACCTCAGCAGATGGAAAGCCTGTACATGGGCTGCGTCAGCTACAGCCAGCGCTATTTCCCCGACGGAAAAATCAGCAAAAGCGCTCTGCGCCAGGCGGACCTTGCCGCCCGCGCCGAAGTGCAGGCGATTGCCGGCGAGTTTTCCGCCGCCCATTGGCAGCAGGCCTTTGGCTCCTCCGGCACCGCCAAGGCGCTGGCTGATATTTTGCAAATGAACGGCTACAGCGGCAACGGCATCACCCCGGAAGGACTGGCCAGGCTGCGCGATGCCATGCTCAAGGTCGGCGACTGCAACAAGCTGCATCTGGCCGGCCTGCGCCCAGACCGGGTGCCCGTTCTGGGCGGCGGTTTCGCCATCATGGCGGCGATTTTTGCCGAACTGGATATCGCCAGTATGAGCGTGGCTGACACTGCATTGCGGGAAGGCGTTCTGTACGACCTGCTGGGCCGCTTCCACCGCCACGACATGCGCGAAACCACGGTGCGGCAATTCATGCGACGCTATCACGTCGACCCGGTACAGGCCGGGCATGTCGGACAGCTCGGCATCGATCTGTTGCGCCAGCTTGCAGGCGCGCTACCACTTGATCTGGAGGCCGCCCTGAAACGTCTGTCCTGGGCCGCGCGTCTGCACGAGATCGGCCTTTCCATCGCGCACAGCGGCTTCCACAAGCACTCCGCCTACATCATCGAACACGCGGACATGCCCGGATTTTCCAAAAAAGAGCAGGCACAGCTCGCGCGCCTGGTCCTCGCCCAGCGCGGCTCGCTGAACAAGGCGGCGCAACTTTTGCCGGACAACGAAACCTGGGCACAGATTCTGGCCCTGCGCCTCGCAGTCCTGTTCTACCGCAGCCGCATGGATCTCGAGTTGCCGGAAATCCGGCTGGAGTGGCATGGCTCCGGCTTTGAACTTACCCTGAGCAAGGACTGGCTCACCCGCAACCCTCTCACCGAAACCGCACTGGAAAACGAAGCCAGGGAATGGAAAAATACTGGACTGAAGCTGACGGTAAGAAGCGATAACTAGCCGCTAAAAGACACAAAAATCACAAAACTATATTGTGAATCTTGTGCCTTTTTGTGGCCATGCCTACGGGGTATTCTCTTCCACGAACCGGGGAAAATACTCTGCGGCGACGATGTAGGTTCCGTCGCAGTTAAACGAGGCGCGCACGATACCCTGGCTCAGGGAAATCGCGGCGTTGCGCAGATAGAAGCCCTCGATGCCGCGCAAGCGGTTGAGCGACTGGACGACCTGCTTGATGTCCTTTTTCGCCATCAGCTTCCATTCCTCGCGCTGGCGATCCATCAGAGTGCGCCAGTGGCGCGGCAGATATTCCCGCAGCGGACCGGTCTGCGCCGTATTGCGCACACGGCCGATGATTTTCATTTTTTTCTGGTAGGGCACTTGCACGAAGTGGCGCTCCACATAGCCCGGCTGGATCAGGGCGATGGCATCGTGAATCTCGTAATTGAACGGGTTGAACACCGACTCGGTACGCACCTCGCTGCTGTTGAAGCCGACGTAGATGCTGAAACAGCCGGTTTTCCGCAGCAGCCATTCGCAGGTTTCCAGTACTTTTCCCGCTTCCCGGTCGATCCGGCTTTCCTGGCGGGGGCGCATCGACGCGGTTTCGCGCAGGGTCGGGTCACCCTTGATGCTGACGAAAAGCTTGTCCGGCGGCAGGCCGAAAGTGCCGACAATCGCCTCGTGGATGACGCACAGGTTCTTGTCGTCCGCATCAGGCGAAGTCGGGCATGAATCGGCTGGCCGTGTAGTCCGGATCGGTTTCTTGGTCATATTCAAGGTCGTGAAGACCAGTCTCTGGTTAGCTGCATCATGAAAACGGCGCTTCGTCCATCGCTCGCACCTTTCATGAACACTTGGCACGACGCTCGATAAACAGGCTGTTGCCGGGAATCCCCTTGGCCTGTTTTTTCGCTTCGGCTGCGGCAGCCGAAATTTTATGGTGCGACGCCTGTTTGCAGGACCCAACCTGCACGGCGCCGATGGAAAGGCTGGTCAGCGGATAGAACACTTCTTCGCCATGGCGGTCCTTGGCCATATAGCCTTGCCGCGCCCTGTCCTCGGCACGGAAGAATTCCAGAATGGCGTTCGCAAAACGGTCCAGGGCTCTCTGGCAACGGGCTTCCCAGTCTGCGCTTTGAAACAGGATGATGAAATCATCGCCGCCGATGTGCCCGATGAAATCCCGGTCCGGGTCGCACACTTCGGAGAGTATTTTCCCGGTAAGCTGGATCACGTTGTCGCCACTATGGTAGCCGAAGACGTCATTGAACGGCTTGAAATGATCCAGGTCGCAATAGCAGGCGCAGAATTCTGCCCCACCCTGCAGCAACAGGGCGATCTGCTCGTTGATCGGTTCGTTGCCGGGCAGCAGGGTCAGCGGGTTGGCATAGCGCGCGGCACTGATCTGCATCTGGGTGATTTCCCGCACCAGATCGTGGCCGGTTCCCATGCCGAGATATTGCCCGTGATCGGTAATGATGAAGCCGTTCGACAGGTGATGCCGGTCCGCTTCCACGATAGTGTGGCTTAACTCCTGGATACTCATGTCTTTCTCCACGACCAGCGGAGCGGCATCCATCAGCAGGGTGCAGGGTTTCTTGCCGAACAGTTCGTGCCGGTAGGGGCGGGCCAATTTATCGATCAGTGCGTTTCGGTTGATCAGGCCGACCGGCGAGCCGTTTTTCACAACGGGCAAGGCCTGGAGTTCGGGGTCGCCGATGAACATTTGATAAACCACCTCATTGGAAACATCCGGCGCCACCGCCCGGCACTCCCGCAACAATTTGAGTACGGAAACCGTCTTATGGCTGGCCCTGCAGTTCCGGGGAAGATCGGGAGCCATCGTTTTTTTCAACGCCTTGACCACTTCGGCAGGAAGCGCCATGACCGGCTGGCCGCTGGGGCGGGCGATGTAATAACCCTGGCCGTGGACAATCCCCAGATCCTTGATCACCTGAAGCTCAGCCTCGGTTTCGATGCCCTCGGCAACGACTCGGGTACCGGATTTTTCGGCGATCTGCTGGATCGAGCTGACAAACTGGTGTTTCACCGGGTCCTGATCGATGCCCTGGATGAAATGCATGTCTATCTTGACGTATTCGGGACGCAGCTCCGACCACAGGCGCAGGCTGGAAAAACCCTCCCCCAGATCATCGATGGCGATTTCGAACCCCATGGCACGGTAATGCTTCGCTGCTTCGCGCAACAAATTATAGTCATAGGTGCGCTGGTTCTCCGTCAGCTCGATGATGACCCGATCCGGTCTCAATCCAAGATTGTGGATGTAGCCCAGCGTTTCGCCATACTTGGCATTGCGCTGCAACAGGCATTCCGGGCTGACGTTGAGGAACAGCTTGCCGGACAGGTTCAGCCGGGCGAAGTTTTCCAGCACTATCTGGCGGCTCAGGTGCTCCACTTCCACGGCCAGGCCATTTTCGTTTGCCGCGCGGAACAGATTGAGGGGCGAATGCAAGGGGCTGTCGGAAGGGCCGCGAATCAGCCCCTCGTAACCGGCTATCTCGCCATTGCCCATCAAGACAACCGGCTGAAACAAGGCGGTTAGACGGCGCTGCGCTATGATTTCCAGCAGCCACAGGCGAGCCTGCGTTGCGTTTTCATCCCGGACCGCTGATTCGAAACGACACGCGGCATCCTGCATCGGCGGCACAGCAGAGGTCATAGCCATGTGGCTGGCAGCCTTTGCCTGAAACTTCGCGCTTCCCGGAGAACCCCCGGAAAATCCGAAATGGGTATTTTGCATCGATCTTCCTCTCACATATTTCATCATGCGAGAGATGCTAAGCCGGTATTGTGACAGCAGTATGACTGTCTATTTTAGCGGCTGCGCCAACTCCTGCATGAGCTGCGCCTGAGCACAAACGATCTTGCTGCCGCTGCGTGGAGATTTGCGCCGGTAATTACCTTCCGCATCCATTTCCCAGGTCTGGCAGTTGTCCTTGAGATAGGGCTCCAGCCCTTCCTTGATGACGCGCCTCTTCAGCTTCGCCTCCAGCACAGGAAAACAGACCTCGACCCGGCGGAAGAAGTTGCGCTGCATCCAGTCTGCGCTGGACAGATAGATATCGCGCGCGCCGCCGTTGTAGAAATGGAAAATGCGTGAGTGTTCGAGGAAGCGGCCGATGATGGAACGCACCCGGATATTTTCCGAAACGCCCGGAATCCCCGGCCGCAGGGCGCACACCCCGCGCACGATCAGGTCGATCTTGACCCCGGCCCTGGACGCGTCGTACAGCGCGCTGATGATTTCCGGTTCGAGCAGGGAATTCATCTTGGCGACGATGAACGCCTTTTTGCCGGCGCGCGCATGAGAGGCCTCGGTGCGGATCGCCGCCATCATTTCACGGTGCAGGGTGAATGGCGATTGCAGCAAATAATTCAGACTGCTCGCCTTGCCCAGGCCGGTCAGCTGCATGAAGATGTCGTTGACGTCGCTGCCGATCTGCTCGTTGCAGGTAAACAGGCCGAAATCGGTGTACAGCTTGGCGGTGCGCGGATGGTAATTGCCCGTGCCTAGATGGATGTAGCGGCGCAACCCGTCTTCCTCGCGCCGCACCACCAGCAGCATTTTGGCATGGGTCTTGTAGCCGACGACGCCGTACACCACGTGGGCGCCCGCCTCTTCCAGACGCCCCGCCCAGTTGATGTTGGCTTCCTCGTCGAAGCGCGCCAGCAGCTCCACCACCACGGTGACTTCCTTGCCGCTATGCACCGCCTTGATCAGCGCTTCCATCAGTGCGGAATCGGTGCCGGTGCGGTAAATGGTCTGCTTGATCGCCAGCACGTTGGGGTCGCCTGCCGCCTGCTGGATGAAATCGACGACCGGGGAAAATGACTGGAAGGGGTGATGCAGCAGAATATCGCCGCTTCTGATCGCCTGGAACATGTCGGGCTGCTTCGCTACCGCCGGCGGAGTGCTCGGAATGAAGGACGCATATTTGAGATCGGGCCGCTCGACCCGGTCCGGAATCTGCATCAGCCTCACCAGGTTGACCGGACCGTTGACCTGGTAAAAATCTTCCTGGCTCAGACCGAATTGTCCCAGCAGGAAGGTGGCCATTTCCGGCGAACAGTTGTCCGCCACCTCCAGTCGCACGGCATTGCCGAAATTGCGCTGCGGCAGTTCGCCTTGCAGCGCTTCGCGCAGGTTTTTGACCTCTTCCTCGTCGACGAACAGATTGGAGTTGCGGGTAACGCGGAACTGGTAGCAGCCCTTGATCTCCATGCCGGAAAACAGCTCCCCGACATGAGCGTGGATGATCGAGGAAAGGAAGACGAAGCCATGCTCGCAGCCGGCTACTTCCGGCGGCAGCTTGATCACCCGCGGCAGAGAGCGCGGCGCCTGCACGATGGCGGCGCCGGAGGCGCGGCCGAAAGCGTCCTTGCCTTCCAGTTCGACGGCAAAATTCAGACTCTTGTTCAGTACGCGCGGGAAGGGATGGGCGGGATCGAGGCCGATCGGGGAAAGCACCGGCATCAGCTCGCGAAAGAAAAAAGCCTTGATCCATTCGCCCTGGCCGTCGTGCCAGTGGGTACGGCGCAGAAAGCGGATATCGTGGCGCGCCAACTCGGGCAGTATCCCCTCGTTCAACAGCCGATATTGCTTTTCCACCAACTCGTGCGCCTGCTCGGTAACCCGTTTGAACACCTGGCGCGCCGACATGCCATCCGGCCCCGTCGCGGTGGCATGGAGAGCGATCTGCTCCTTCAGTCCGGCGACGCGGACCTCAAAGAACTCGTCCAGGTTGTTGCTGACGATGCACAGGAACTTCAGCCGCTCCAGCAACGGGTTGCGGTGATCCTCCGCCTGCGCCAGCACACGCCGGTTGAAGGCAAGCTGGCCAAGTTCGCGGTTGAGATAGTATTCCTGAGCGTGCAAACCGGTCATGGGAGCGATTATCCTGAAGTCGGGCGAACCGAACAGCAATGGGTGATAAAACCCTCGATCACCGCCCATCACCCATTGCTCATTACCCGTTTCTAGTGCTTCGGCGGCACGAAACCCGACACCGCATCCGCCCCGGCACCAAAGAAGTAGTTCTCCACCTGTTCCGCCAGGTACTTGCGCGCGGCGGGGTCGGCCATGTTGAGGCGATTTTCATTGATCAGCATGGTCTGGTGCTTGAGCCAGGCCGCCCAGGCTTCCTTGGAAACATTTTCCCAAATCCGCTTGCCGAGCTCGCCAGGATAGGGCGGAAAATCCAGCCCATCCGCTTCACGACCGAGCTTTACGCATTTCACTGTTCTTGCCATTTCATCACTCCATTCAAAGTAGTGTTGGTTGATTGCAGATTATCCATTAGAGCCAAAACACCGCTGTGGGAGCTGCGCCAGCCCTCCCCTCAATCCCCTCCCGCAAGCGGGAGGGGAGGCGATCGCCCCTTCCCCCGCTTGCGGGGGAAGGTTGGGATGGGGGTTGGCCGCGATTTTCGGCTGCATTCGCGCCGGGGCGGCGCTCCTTGCACAAGCATTCCAATGGACAATCCCTAAATTATTTCATGAAAATGCTCTACAGCTTCTTCATGAACACCTTGGAGCGGCGCTGATAGTTGTACAGCCCTTGCTTGGCCTTGGGCAGCTTGTCCACGCCGACCTCGGTGAAGCCGCGCTCCAGGAACCAGTGCGCGGTGCGGGTGGTGAGCACGAACAGCTGATTGAAGCCCTTGCCCAGCGCCCTGACCTGCATGTATTCGAGCAATGCCTCGCCCCGCCCGGCGCCGCGGTAATCCGGATGCACCGCCATGCACGCCAGCTCCGCCGCTTGCTCTTTCGGAAACGGATACAGCGCGGCACAGCCGATGATCAGGCCGTCGTACTCCAGCACCGAGAAGCGGTCGATTTCCATTTCCAGCAGCTCGCGCGAACGCCGCACCAGGATCCCTTTGGCTTCCAGCGGCTCGATCAGCGCGAGGATGCCGCCGACATCGTCGATCGTGGCATCGCGCAAGGTTTCCAGCGGTTCTTCGCTGACCATGCTGCCGATGCCTTCGTGGGTAAACAGTTCCTGCAGCAATGCGCCATCGATGTGGCGGCTGATCAGGTGCGCCCGCGCCACACCTTTGCGGCAGGCACGCACCGCACAGGGCAGATAATAGCCCACGTCCGTCGGCAGTGCGGCAGCGGGGGCGAGAATCGCTTCCGCCTCCGCCGTGGTCAGTTCGCGCAGCAAATCCCCGTTTTCGCCGGCAACCCCGGCCGTGTCCATCAGGAAGATCAGCTTGTCGGCATCCAGCGCGATCGCGGCGGAAGTCGCCACATCTTCCAGCGACAAATTGAACACCTCGCCAGTGGGCGAATAGCCGAGCGGCGAAAGCAGCACGATTTCGTTGCCGTCGAGCCTGCGCCGGATGCCTGTTGCATCGATCTTGCGCACCTCACCAGTATGCATCAGATCCACGCCGCCGAGCACCCCCATCGGCATGGCAGTGACAAAATTGCCGCTGGCCACCCGGATATCGGCGCCCGCCATCGGCGAATTGGCGAGACCCATGGAAAGCAGCGCCTCGATCTCCACCCGCACCGTACCGGCCGCCTCCTTGACGCATTTCAGGGCGTCATCGTCGGTGACGCGCATTCCCCCGGCATAGCGAATCGCCGCACCCCGCTCGGTCAGCTCCTCCTCGATCTGCGGCCGTGCGCCATGCACCAGCACCAGCCGTACGCCGAGGCTGTTGAGAAGGTTGATGTCGTGCGCCAACGCGATGAACTGCCCTTCGCTCACCACCTCGCCGCCGAAGGCAACCACGAAAGTCTTGCCGCGAAAGGCGTGAATATAGGGCGCGGCCGAGCGAAACCACGCCACAAAATGGGTTCTGAGTTCTGAGTGCTGAGTACCGACAGGCATCGAAAGCTATTCCGTTATCAAATCAAAGCATTCCATCGCAAGTGCAAAGTGTACCCCAATCCCTTCACCCAGCGCCAACCCGACTCAGGACTTACGCAGCCTTGGCACTCAGAAATCTCCCCACAGCGTCTGCATCGCCGCCAACGCCGCCAGCGCCGCCGTCTCGGTGCGCAGAACGCGCGCGCCCAGCCGCACCGGAGTGAAGCCATAGCGCTGTGCCGCCTCGGCTTCCGCCGGGGAAAGGCCGCCTTCAGGGCCGACCAGCAGGGTGATATTGCCGGTGGGTTTGGGCAGGTCACGCAACCCGACTTCGGCAATAGGCGACAGCATCAGGCTTAGCCCCGGTCCATCCTGCTGCCCCAGCCAATCAAGCAGCGGACAAATCGGAGCGACCTCGGGCACATGATTGCGGCCGCTCTGCTCGCAAGCAGCGATGACGACCCCCTGCCAATGCGCCACGCGCTTTTCCGCCCGCTCGCCGGTCAGCCGCACCACGCTGCGCTCGCTCGCCAGCGGCTGAATATTGCCTATGCCCAGCTCCACCGCCTTTTGCAGGGTGAAGTCCATTTTTTCCCCGGCTGAAATCGCCTGGGCTAGCAGTACCTGCAACGGCGATTCGCGCTCGACGGCATGCCAGTCCACGATTTCCAGCGTGACATTGCGCTTGCCGATGTCCGTGATGCGCGCATCGCCTTCTCCGCCTCGTCCGTTGAACACGCTGACCCTGTCGCCGACTTGCAGGCGCAACACCCGCGCGGCATGGTGCGCGGCCTGCTCGGGCAGTTCCGCCGTGCCGCTTTGGGCTAAAATTTCCGGGCAGTAAAAGCGGGGGGGGGTCATCGATTTTTTCCGCACTTCATATAAGATGCGCTCATGATAAACTAAATTAATTGGCACCAATCAAGCGGGAGTATCGAAAATATGGTCAGTTTGCAGACACCGGTTTGCGATTTCGGCTGGAAGGCCCTGAACTTTGACCTGCCCGGGGTGGACGGCAAACGCTACAACCTGGCTACTGCGCGCGGACCCAAAGGTCTGCTGGTGATGTTCATCTGCAACCACTGCCCTTACGTCCAGGCGATTCGCGACCGCCTCGTGCGCGACTGCATGGAGCTGCAACAGATGGGCATCAACACCGTCGCCATCATGTCGAACGATCCGGCCGACTACCCGGAAGACTCCTTCGACAACATGAAAAAGGTCGCGCAGGAATTCGGCTTCCCTTTCCCCTACGTATGGGATGAAAGCCAGGAAGTGGCGAAAGCCTACGGTGCCGTATGCACGCCGGACTTCTTCGGCTTCAACGCCGATCTGGAACTGCAGTACCGCGGCCGGCTCGATGCTTCGCGCAAGGAAGCCGCGCCCGCCGATGCCCGGCGCGACCTGTTCGAGGCGATGAAGGAGGTGGCGCTGACCGGCAAGGGGCCGGCGGAGCAGATTCCGAGCATGGGCTGTTCGATTAAATGGAAAGGAGAGTAAGTGGTGAACAGTGAGCAGTAAGCGGAAAACCGTTCACTGCTCACCGCTCACCGCTCACCATTACATGCTCCAATCCGTCATCCAAGCCGTCAAAACCGTGGCGCAGCAGGAAATCATGCCGCGCTACCTGAAGGTCGCACACCAGCGCAAGATCGATGGCAGCATTTTCACCGAGGCGGATATCGCCGCGCAGACCGCGCTGGTTTCGGCGCTCAAGCAGATCCACGATTACCCGGTGCTGGGCGAGGAAATGCTGCCGGAGCAGCAGGAAGCGCTGTGGCGTGCCGGAGAAGATGGGCTGTGGTGCATCGACCCGATCGACGGCACTTCCAATTTCTTCAACGGCCTGCCTTATTTCGCGGTTTCCGTTGCCTTGATGCGGGGTGGGCAGAGCGTACTGGGCGTGGTCTACGACCCGGTGGCAGATGAAATGTTCTGGGCGGAGCGGGGCAAGGGCGCCTTCCTCAACGGCGAACCGATGCCGATCAAGGAGCGTGCGCCCGAATTCCGCCATGCCATGGCGGCGATCGACTTCAAGCGCCTCAAGCCGAATCTGGCGCAGCAGCTGGTGGCGTCGCCGCCATTTGCATCGCAGCGCAACTTCGGCGCCAGCACGCTCGACTGGTGCTACGTGGCGGCGGGACGCCTCAATCTTTACCTGCATGGCGGGCAGAAACTCTGGGACTACGCCGCCGGCTCGCTGATCCTGGCGGAAGCCGGCGGCTCCATGTGCACTCTGACCGAGGATGACTTCGGGGCCGGCGATCTTTGGCAGCGTTCAGTCATCGCTGCGCTGAACCCCGATTTATTCAATGCCTGGAAAGCCTGGATCCGTTCACGGCAGTAACCGGAAAAATCAATACAGCCCCCTTGATTTTGCAAGTCTCGATCAACTCTTATATCTTTTATCTATAAGAAAAATTCTTGGGACAATAAAAATCTGCTATTGCCCTTAGTCCGACTCGTGAGTAATAATCATAGGTTTGAATAGCCCTTAGCAGAAAAAGGAAACAGAAAATGGCAACTCGTAAAGACCTCGCGAACGCAATCCGCGCCCTTTCCATGGATGCGGTGCAAGCAGCCAACTCCGGCCACCCCGGTGCGCCCATGGGCATGGCGGAAATCGCCGAAGTGGTGTGGAACCATCACCTGCGCCACAACCCGGCCAACCCCAAGTGGTTTGATCGCGATCGTTTCGTGCAGTCCAACGGCCACGCCTCGATGCTGATTTATTCCCTGCTGCACCTGACCGGCTACGATCTGCCGATCGAGGAAATCAAGAAGTTCCGTCAGCTCCATTCCAAGACTCCGGGTCACCCGGAGTACGGCTATACGCCCGGCGTGGAAACCACCACCGGTCCGCTCGGCCAAGGCATCGCCAACGCCGTCGGCATGGCCATGGCAGAGAAACTGCTGGCTGCCGAGTTCAACAAGCCCGGCCATGAAATCGTCAACCACCACACCTACGTGTTCCTCGGCGACGGTTGCATGATGGAAGGCATTTCCCATGAAACCTGCGCGCTGGCCGGCACCTGGGGCCTGGGCAAACTGATCGCCTTCTGGGACGACAACGGCATTTCCATCGACGGCCACATCGAAGGCTGGTACACCGACGACACCGCCAAGCGTTTCGAAGCTTACGGGTGGCATGTCATCCCCAACGTGGACGGACACGACCCGGTGGCGATCGACGCCGCCGTGGTACTGGCCAAGAAGAATACCGACAAGCCCACCCTGATCTGCTGCAAAACAGTGATCGGCAAGGGTTCTCCCAACAAGGAAGGTACCCACGACGTACACGGCGCTGCCCTGGGCGATGCCGAAATCGCTGCCACCCGCGCCAATATCGGCTGGAACCACGGTCCTTTCGAAATTCCCAAAGACGTGTACGAAGGCTGGGATTGCCGCACCAAAGGCGCCGGACTGGAAACCCTGTGGAACAACAAGTTCGCCGAATACGCCGCAGCCTTCCCGGCCGAAGCCGCCGAATTCAAGCGTCGCATGGTCGGGGATCTGTCTGCTGACTGGAAAAAACACGCTGCCGACTTCATCGCCAAGACCAACGAAAAGGCCGAGACCATTGCCACCCGCAAAGCCTCGCAGAACTGCATCAACGGCCTGGCCCCGGCGCTACCCGAATTCCTCGGCGGTTCCGCCGACCTGACCGGCTCCAACCTGACCAACTGGACGGGTTGCCACCACGTCAAGGGCAACAGCACCGGCAACTATATCAGCTACGGCGTGCGCGAGTTCGGCATGTCCCACATCATGAACGGCATGGCTCTGCACGGCGGCCTGCTGCCTTTCGGCGGCACCTTCCTGATGTTCTCCGAGTATGCCCGCAACGCGCTGCGCATGTCGGCCCTGATGAAGCAGCGCGTGATCTACGTGTACACCCACGACTCGATCGGCCTGGGCGAAGACGGCCCGACCCACCAGCCGGTCGAGCAGACCGCGACCCTGCGCATGATCCCCAACATGGATGTGTGGCGTCCTTGCGATACGGTGGAATCCGCCGTGTCCTGGGTGGCTGCCGTGGAAAAGAAAACCGGCCCGAGCTGCCTGATTTTCAGCCGCCAGAACCTCAACTTCCAGAAACGCAGCGACGCACAGATTGCGGATATCGCCAAGGGCGCCTACGTGCTGGCCGACGCCGCTTCGCCCAAGATGGTGCTAATCGCCACCGGCTCGGAAGTGCAGCTGGCGATGGATGCCAAGAAGGTGCTGGACGAGCAGGGCATCCCCACCCGCGTGGTGTCGATGCCTTCCACCAACGTGTTCGACAAGCAGGACCAGGCCTACAAGGACAGCGTGCTGCCCAAGGGCGTCAAGCGCGTAGCCGTCGAGGCCGGCGTCACCGACGGCTGGTACAAGTATGTCGGCGAGGGCGCCGTGGTGGGCATGAACCGCTTCGGCGAATCCGCTCCGGCTAATGAGCTGTTCAAGCTGTTCGGCTTCACCGTCGAGAACGTCGTCAATACTGCAAAGGGTATTCTGTAAAACCATTCACCGCAGAGGCGCTGAGACGCAGAGAAGATCGAATTCCTCGGCGTCTCAGCGCCTCTGCGGTTCAAGAACTTTAATTTTTATTTCAAGGAGAAAAAAATATGGCAATCAAAGTAGGTATCAACGGTTTTGGCCGTATCGGCCGCATGGTGTTCCGCGCTGTAGCGAAGGACTTCAAAGACATCGAAATCGTCGCCATCAACGACCTGCTCGAACCCGACTACCTGGCCTACATGCTGAAGTACGACTCCGTGCATGGCCGCTTCAATGGTGACATCTCCGTGGACGGCGGCAGCATGGTGGTTAATGGCAAGAAAATCCGTCTGACGGCTGAGCGTGACCCCGCCAACCTGAAGTGGAACGAAGTGGGCGCGGACATCGTGATCGACTGCACCGGCTTCTTCCTGACCACCGAATCCTGCCAGGCGCACATCAAGGCCGGCGCCAAGAAAGTCGTCCAATCCGCTCCCTCCAAGGACGACACCCCGATGTTCGTGTACGGCGTGAACCACACCAAATACGCCGGCGAAGCCATCGTTTCCGCCGCCTCCTGCACCACCAACTGCCTGGCTCCCGTTGCCAAGGTGCTGAACGACAACTGG
>JAIOJM010000229.1 GCA_019911785.1 Sulfuricella sp.
CAGGATTGAAGCTGGGGAAGGGCGCGGATATCGAACTCGGCCTCGATCTCGGCGCGCTCCGCATTGGCGCGCACCACGCCGGCATCGGCACGCTCGCCCAATGCCAGCGACAGGGCGTCGATCAGGATGGATTTTCCTGCCGCGGTCTCGCCGGTAAGCACAGTGAAGCCGGGCTGAAATTCCAGCTCGAGGCGGTCTACGATGACGAAATTACGGATGTTGAGGGGCAGGAGCATGTTCAGCCAGAACTATTGTGAAGTTGTTGTTCGGCCCAAGCGAGGAGGGCCTCGACCTGATCGCGTGCCATATCGCGGGAAATAGTCGGGATATCCCTGTCGTCGTAACGGAATACGACGGCATAGGGGTTGAGACGCTTGAGAACATCGACCGGCGTTGGAGACGGTGCGCCAGCTTCCTGCAAGAGCTCGGCCAATTTTACAAGATTATGTGTCGGCGGGAATATCGCCATTTTTCCGGCCAGTACCGCCTTGAAAAGTTTTTCAACAGTTTGTTGACCGAAGAAGGCAGCGATGCGTAGATCGATTTCCGAGTCATCGATAAGCTTGCGAAACGCCTTGTAATCCTCCACGGCAATGCGATAAAGCATCGCCGCTTCCTCAGAGAGGATGTTCATAAAGCACCTTGCCTTCACGCATTGCCCAGAAAACGGGAGTCGAACACCAGCTCTTCCTTCTCTCGTACTCCGCCTCAGAGTAAACGAGCACATCAACATCCACACCCAGCCAACCAATTGCATCCTGCAACCGGATCATCTCTTCGCCGATGTCGGCAACCTCTTCCTCAATGACCATCAAGTCAAGATCGGAATCCTCCCGTGCTTCGCCGCGCGCATATGAGCCGAACAGGATGACCCTGCTCGGGCTTTGGGCAGCGGCGACGATACGCAGGACAGCTTCCTGGATGGCTTCTGGTTTCAGCATGGTTCTTGGCTGTTCACTATAGTTTCTCGCCCCAGTGCAGCTTCTGGCGCAGCATGTCGTAGTAGCTGTGGCCGAAGGGGTGGAGCAGGCGCACCATCTGCTTGGATCGGCGCACGATCACCCAGTCGTTTTCCTGCAAATCGAAATGGCGCTGGCCGTCGAAATGCACGCGCGCGTCGTCGGCATGGAGCAGCAGGAGTTCGATGGTGCTTTCGCTGTTCACCGCGATCGGCCGGTTGCTCAGGGTATGCGGGCAGATCGGCACGAGCACCACCGCTTCCAGCGTGGGATGCAGGATCGGCCCGCCGGATGACAGCGCATAAGCCGTGGAGCCGGTCGGGGTGGAAATGATCATGCCGTCGGAACGCTGGCTGTAAACGAACTGGCCGTCGACGAACACTTCCAGCTCGATCAGGCGCGCCGTCGCGCCCTTGCTCACCACCGCGTCGTTGAAGGCGCAGGCTTCGTGGACGTTCTCCCCCTGGCGGCGGACGGTCACATCGAGCAGGAAGCGCGCTTCGCTGAGGTAGTCGCCGGCGAGGATTTCCGCCATGGTTTCCAGCATGGTATCGACCGAAACGTCGGTAAGAAAGCCGAGCCGGCCCTGGTTGATGCCGACCAGCGGCACGCCGAAGGTATACAGGGAACGGGCGATATTCAGCATGGTGCCGTCGCCGCCGAGCACCACGGCCAGATCGGCCTGCGCCCCGATCTCTTCCAGGTCCGCCAGGGGATAGTCGGTCACACCGGTGCTTGCGGCGGTCTGCCGCTCCACCAGCACGGTGTGTTCCCGTTCGACGAGGAATTTGGCCAGGCGCAGCAGCGAATCGCCGATCTCCGGGCTATTGTATTTGCCAATCAGGGCAATGGTTTTGAAGAGCTGACTCATGCCGTGAATTAAACCATAATAAAACTTTTGATGGTACTATGACTCGAAGTGCTTAACACATCACGCACATCACGAACGTATGATCGACAAACGCGCGCAAATCCTGCTTAAAACCCTGGTGGAACGCTATATCAGCGAAGGCCAGCCCATCGGCTCCCGGACCCTGTCGAAGTTCTCCGGCCTGGACCTCAGCCCGGCCACCATCCGGAACATCATGGCCGACCTGGAAGAAATGGGCTACATCATCAGCCCGCACACCTCCGCCGGCCGCATACCCACTCCGCTCGGCTATCGCTTCTTCGTCGACTCCCTGCTCACCGTGCAGCCGCTGGATGCGGTCGAAGTGCACCAGCTGGAAAACCAGCTTCATCCCAGCGATCCGCAGAAGCTGATCGCTTCCGCCTCGCAACTGCTGTCCGACCTGACCCAGTTCGCCGGCATCGTGATGGCGCCGAAGCGCCGCAGCATCGCCTTCCGCCATATCGAATTCGTGAATCTCTCGGAAAAGCGCATACTTTTAATCCTCGTCACTACCGACGACAACGTGCAGAACCGCATCATCGTCAGCGAGAAATCCTATTCCGCTTCGGAGCTGACCCAGGCAGCCAACTTCATCAACCAGCACTACGCCGGCTGCACCCTGGAAGAAGTACGCGGCAGAATGCAGGTCGAACTGAAACAGTTGCACCACGACATGACCGCGCTCATGGCCGTGGCGCTGGAGGCCGGCAGCGAGGCGATGAACGAAGGCGCCGACAGCTACGT
>JAIOJM010000230.1 GCA_019911785.1 Sulfuricella sp.
ATTGAAAAAAGCCCCTGAAGGTTCCGGGCTGGGAATGCAACCTGATACTACTCCTCAAATTCGGGAAGATGGAGCCCGAGCAGTGACGCTACCTATTTTTCCCCCCTGAGATACAGCCGAAACCGTATATCGTTCTGTGCGCAAATAGACAAATATTTGAATGTAATCCTAAGGAGGCGAAATCATGGCACACGAAGGCCTGCATGAAAGTGAAGAAAAACTTGCCCCGGCAACGATGGATGCGCACCGCGCCATCCTTTCCCTGATGGAGGAATTCGAGGCGGTGGACTGGTACCACCAGCGGGCCGATGCCTGCAACGATGAGGAGTTACGCGCCATCCTGCTGCACAACATGCACGAGGAAATGGAGCACGCGGCCATGATCCTGGAATGGCTGCGCCGTCGTACACCCAGGCTGGACGAAATTCTGGGCACCTATCTGTTCAGCCAGGTCGACATTACCCAGGCGGAAAAAAAGGCGACCGGCAAGGATGCCGGCGAGGTGACGGGAAAAGGCGAGGCCGCTGCGCCGCATCTGACTGTGGGCACCATGAAAGGGGTATGCCATGACTGAATTTGATTACGTGATTGTGGGTGGCGGCCTGGCGGGTGCGTCGGCCATCCAGGGTATCCGGGAGCGCGACAACCAGGGAAGCATACTGCTGGTCGGCGAGGAAACGCACCTGCCCTATGACCGCCCGCCGCTGTCCAAGAAACTATGGTTCGGCAAAGCCAGAGTGGAAGACATCTTCATTCATGATCAGCGCTTTTACGACGAGCATGGCGTATCCATGGTACTGGGTACCAGGGTTGAGAAACTCGACGCGAAGGAGAAATCCATCACCGCCGCGAACGGCGAGCGCTATGGCTTCGGCAAGCTGCTCCTGGCGACGGGCACCAAGGCTCGGCGGATCGCCATACCTGGCGGAGAACTCGAAGGCATCTGTTACTACCGGACGCTCGACGATTACCTGCGGATGAAGGGAGAGGCAAAAGCCAGGCAGTCCGTGCTGATCATCGGTGGCGGCTTTATCGGCTCGGAACTCGCCGCTGCACTGAACAGCAGTCTGGAAGTCACCTTGATATTTCCCTCTGCCACCCTCTGTCGCCGGGTGTTCCCGGAAAAACTCGGACTAGCGGTGCAGCAGCATTTTCAGGAGCGGGGAATCAGGGTGATTCCTTCGGACTTTCCGACGGCCATCAGCAAAAGCGGAGACAAGTTCCGCGCCGAAACCGCCAGCGGAAAAAGCATAGAGTCAGACCTGGTGGTCATGGGTGTCGGCGTTGATCCTTCCATCGGCCTGGCCCAAGAGGCCGGGCTGGAAGTGGGCAACGGCATCGTGGTCAACGAATATCTTGCGTCTTCCCATCCCGACATCCATGCGGCCGGCGACAATGCTTTTTTCCCCTACCAGGCGCTGGGCCAAGGCATGCGCATCGAACACTGGGATAACGCCCTGAGCCAGGGAAAGTTGGCTGGGCGCAACATGGCCGGCGCCCACGAAGCATTCACCTATCAGCCCTATTTCTTCTCCGATCTGTTCGAGTTCGGCTACGAGGCCACCGGTGAAGTGGACACCAGCCTTGAGACCTTTGCCGACTGGCAGAAGGAAAACCATACCGGCGTGATCTACTACCTGCGCGATGAACGCGTGAGAGGGGTGATGATGTGCAATGTGTGGGACAGGCTGGATGCGGCGCGGGAACTGATCCGCAAGGATGAGCGCGTAACACCCGAAAGCCTGCGCGGCGTCATCCGCTGATTTGAAATAATATTTTAGGAAGAAACCCTGCGCAGATTACCCTGCCCCTGCGGAGCGCCGACGTAGCGAGTCAAGTTGAGTGACGTGTTATGCCTCAAGGACTCTCGTCTTCCAGCGCACACGAGAGGAAATACCTGAAGTGCGCGATATCTGAATAATCTGAAGGAGAAAAAAATGACTGAAGCTGATCGCATCAAATATCTACGCATTGCCCTGTTTCTCGTGGGACTGACTTTCACATTCGGCATCTGGCCACTTGGCATCGTCTGGCCGTCTGGATGGGTGTGGCATGAAGGGGGTCGCTCGGAATATCTTGAGATGATCCTGGGCATCTATGCCACGCTCGGTGTGTTCCTGATGATCGCCTCGCGCGATCCGATGGCGCACAGAAGCCTGATCTGGTTTACGGTCTGGTCGAGCATCGTGCACGGCGGGATTATGGGTATTCAGTCTGTCGCCAATCCCCACCACATCGGGCATCTCTTTGGGGACGTCGCGGCCTTGATTGCCGTGGCGGCTGTATTGGCAGTCCTGACCCCGCGTCCGGCCTTGGCAACAAAATAACCATCAGCGGCATAGCCTGTCGTTAACCCATCATATTAAGGAGCTACAAAATGAACATTAGCGATGTCATGATCCACATCAATGAGTCTCTGGATGAAGAGGCGCGCACCTCTCTCGAAAATGCACTGCAAAAGATCGAGGGAGTCGTTTCACCAAGGTTTAACCCCGGCAAGGAGCACCTTCTTATGGTCGCCTTTGACTTGGAAAAAACCAACGCTGCGGTCTTGTTGGCGAAGGCCCGGGCAGCAGGCTATACCGCCCAGCTGGTAGGTATGTAAACGAGGCGGCTTCGGCAACTGCTCGGACTCATTAAGAGACGAGTGCGACTCGTTTGCTGACCCACGGACTCGTGGCCCCACGCCTGACGTGGGGCGCGGCCTCGGAGGCGCATCGCGGTGTGTCGCGTGCAAGTATGGAAATCAGATGAGAATCGATATGTCTACGCGATTGTTTTCGTTTGTTGGTGGCGACACGGGCCTCTGGCGTGTCGCCGAAATGGAAGTGATAGTTGGAGAGCCACTGCCTGCGGCGAGAAGGCTCGAAATTGCTTCTGGCTCAGAGGTTCCATCCGATCCACATGCGGCTTGGGTTCTTCGTGGAATAACAAGCAATGAGCGGTATGTCATCCACGAGGAAAGGGCCCAACTCGCGGCCAAGCAGCAAGACCTCGGGCGCCCCGAGGCAACGTGCGCGGCACTGATCCCCATTCGAAAGAACGTGGCCTGGTGGACTCTCACACAAGACGAACGCCAAAGCGTTTTTGAAGAGCAGTCTAAGCACGCCAAAATCGGGCTTCAGTATTTTCCTGCGTTGGCGCGAAGGCTTCACCACTGCCGGGATCTCTCGGAGAATGAGCCGTTCGATTTCCTTACATGGTTTGAGTACGCGCCGGCTGATGAGGCGGCATTCAACAAGCTGGTTGCCGAGTTACGTGCAACAGAGGAGTGGAAGTATGTTGAGCGAGAGGTTGACATCCGGCTCGTGCGCAAGGAGGCTTACCAGATACTTTCTGTCAAAGCTCACGATATACCTCCATGCACGATCATTCCAATTGACCATCTGGGTTTAACTGTCGATCATCAGGAAAACCAGCGCAAAAAGGCCGCAGCCGTCAATGCTGTGGCACTCAGACCTGCCAGCATGAGCCAGATTCTCCGGCGCAATGCAGCGGCCCAGCTTGCGGAGCGCTGGAGATAGAAGGCCGCCAGTGAAAAGCCGGAAACGGCACAGGCCACCTTGATCGCCAGAGCGGCAATGGCTAATCCGCCAATATCAGGAAATTTTCCATAATAGTAGAAGCTGATGGCTCCGAAGGCAGAGCCGCTTGCAATCTGGGCCGCCCACCCCAAACACACCAGCCATGCGAGGGAACGTTCCAGCTCCGGGCGCGGTGCCAGCCATAGTGAGGCAACAGCACCGCCAACCACGGCGGCAGCGCTGAAGTTATGCACCACCTGGGTCAGCGCATAGCCCAGGTTCTGGATGTCCACGGCTATTCCACATTCACCTTGACGCATTGCTCCACGCCGATCGGCACATGCGCCTTGTTCACCACCTTGATGCAGAGCGTGTGCGGCCCTGGGGCCATGGATTCGAGAGGGTGACTCCCGGCGAGTTTGCGCAGGATAGCAGCTTCCCCGTTGTCTACGTAAAGATGAATGTGATCGCCTCGCGGTCCTGGATCGACCTCGTAATCAATCTGTTTCCTGGACATGGCGCCCAGTTTTTCCCCATCGTGTGGATATGTGATCTTGGCGTAGGACTCGACCGCAACAACACATGGAGAAAATAATGCGAAAGACAGGACCAACACCATGCCTGAGATCAGGGTATGAGCATTCATGACCAGACTCCTTTCCTTATGTGGCTATTTTGAAAGGTAAGTCTAGGTAAGCGACCCCCAAAACACATTCAGGCAAACCCCGTATTTCACTACATTGAGGGCTTTACCTGGAGAGGGAGATTTGCTGTAGGGGAACACGTTTATCGTACGAATAAGGCACACTAATGCTTACCCTGCCGCCTTCCACTCGAGCCGAAGGGTCAGGGATTTAAGTACTCCATATTAGTAATACTCCTTATTGCATATCGTTGATGGTATTGCCATTATTGTATTGCCTGTTGTTATCAGGAAACGTGAGGAGGTGCAAAGTGAAAATATTGACCAACATGCTTCTGTTTTCGTTGGCGTTCCTCGCTGTTACCGCCTACGCCGAGACGCAAAAATTCGGCAACGTGGATGTCAACTACAATGTCGTTACTACGGATACGCTGGCACCCCAGGTAGCAAAGGCATATGGCATCAAGCGCAGCAAGAATCGTTTGCTGCTCACCGTCGCGGCTTCCCGGCCGGACGAAAGGGGCGTTCCCCGGGCGGTTAATGCCGATGTTACGGCCTACACCGTAAACATGATCGAGCAGCACCGGAAAATCAAAATGAGGCGTATCGTCGAAGGCGAAGCTGTTTACTCTATAGGTGATTTCGGCTTTGCGACACCGGATTTCCTGCGGTTTACCATCAGTGTTACTGAACCAGGCTCGGGCAAGCCCCATAAGATTGAATTCCAGCGAAACTTTGATAAGTTCTGATTAAGAGGCTAGAAAAAGTCGGCAACGCCAAATCTACATGTATGCATTGGCCTCTTCTCCCGGATTGGGCAGGCCGGCGATGCGCCAGGCGACCTTCATGCTCTGGAACAGGTCGGGAATGCAATAATGATCGAAATGGTGGACATGGCAGACATGGCTGACGGCAGGCAACCCGCCTTCGAGGTAATGCTTGCGCAGGAAGCGGATGATCTCCCAGTGCTCCTCGCCCATCTCGCCCACCCCGCTTTGCGCTGCGATGCGCCTCGCCATGCCTTCGTTCCAACTCTCCGGAGAAGTCAGAAAACCATCCCTGTCAAACACCATTGTTTCCATGATTTCACTCCCTGCCCGATGTGTTTCTCTACCTCTGCAATAATCTAAAAAACGCAATTCTAAATCAAGAAGAACACGGCGCGTACACGCGCACAGGAAAGGCGACGTCGGGTTTTTATGACTTCACCCAATGAGAGAATGGCGAGTAATGTGGCTTTTCTCCATGTTTTCTGCGTCCGGCCTGTCCTAAAATGAATGATATGGCATACAGCAAATTATCCAATCGGTGGATTACCCCTTATGCATAAAGGGCCCCATTTATTTTTCTGCTGAAAACCATGTAGTATTGCTCTGTTTATATCCCACGCTATTGATCCTATACTGTAAATGGCAGGCCACCCTACGGAATAACGGACTTTCGCTCGTGTTGAAGGGGATGGCTGTTCGGGAATGGGATACAGGTAAGGAGGCGTCATGTATGCGAAATCGACAGAATCAAGTGAATCTACTGCAGCAACCCGTTGCTAAAATTCTGTCGGTGGCAGCGGAAGATTACACGCCAGGCAGTGAGCCATGCAAACGCCATAGTGAATGTC
>JAIOJM010000231.1 GCA_019911785.1 Sulfuricella sp.
CCAGCCCCCGCCGGATGCGCCGCTCGAGTTGCTGGCCGAACGCACCCACCCTTCCTGGCAGCGGCTCAAGTTCGACGAACTGCTGGCACAGCAGCTTTCCATGCACCAGCATTACCGGCGGCGGCGCGCGCAGTCTGCCGCGCCGATGCCGCCCCGGCAACACCTCACCAGCGCCCTGCTGGAATCCCTGCCGTTCCCGCTCACCCGCGCCCAGCGGCGCGTCATGACGGAAATCGCCCGCGACCTGGCCAGGCCCCACCCGATGCAGCGCCTGCTGCAGGGCGACGTCGGCAGCGGCAAGACCGTGGTCGCGGCGCTGGCGGCCTTGCAGGCGATAGAAAACGGCTTTCAGGCGGCGATCATGGCCCCCACCGAAATCCTCGCCGAGCAGCATTACCAGAAACTCTCCGCCTGGCTGGAACCGCTTGGCCTCAAGGTCGTCTGGCTGGCGGCAAGCCTGCCGAAAAAAGAAAAGCAGGCCGCACTGGCGGCGGTCGCGGAAGGGGAAGCCCAGCTCGCGATCGGCACCCATGCCCTGTTTCAGGAACAGGTCGTGTTCCGCAACCTCGGCCTGGCGATCATCGACGAGCAGCACCGCTTCGGCGTGCACCAGCGCCTCGCGCTGCGGCAGAAGGGCGCCCAGCCGCACCAGCTGATGATGAGCGCCACCCCCATCCCGCGCACCCTGTCGATGAGCTATTACGCCGACCTCGACGTTTCGGTGATCGACGAACTGCCGCCGGGACGCTCCCCGGTCGTCACCAAACTGGTCGGCGACAGCCGCCGCGACGAGGTGGTGGCGCGCGTGCGCGAAGCCTGCCTCAACGGCCGGCAGGCCTACTGGGTGTGCCCGCTGATCGAGGAGTCGGAAACCCTCCAGCTCAAGACCGCGATGGAAACCTTCGAAACCCTGACCACCACCTTCCCGGAGCTTAAAGTGGGGCTGGTACACGGCCGCCTCCATGCGCGCGACAAGGCTGCCACCATGGCCGCCTTCAAGGCGGGGGAAATCCAGCTGCTGGTCGCCACCACGGTGATCGAGGTCGGCGTGGATGTGCCCAACGCCTCGCTGATGGTGATCGAGCACGCCGAGCGCTTCGGACTGTCCCAGCTCCACCAGCTGCGTGGGCGAGTCGGCCGGGGCGCGGCGCAGAGCGCCTGCATCCTGCTTTACCAGACACCGCTGTCGGAAACGGCGCGTGCGCGACTGAAGACCATCTTTGAGAACAGCGACGGCTTCGAAATCGCGCGCCAGGACCTGCTGCTGCGCGGCCCGGGGGAGTTTCTCGGCGCGCGCCAGAGCGGCGTGCCACTGCTGCATATCGCCGACATCGAGCAGGACAGGGGCTTGCTCGAAGCGGCCCGCCGCATCGCCGAGAAAATCCTCGCCGAACAGCCGGAAGTGGCGGAACGGCATTTGCAGCGCTGGCTGGCGGGTGCGGAGCAATACTTGAAGGTATAATCTGGCGTAACTCCATTTCTCGATCAAAAAAGCACTAACCGCAAAGGACGCAAAGGTTCGCGAAGGGAAAACCAAACCCTCAGACATGCCAGCCTGATTGCTTTTCCTTTGCGAACCTTTGCGTCCTTTGCGGTGAAAGATTTTTGCTGTTTATTGTTGGATTGAATGAAAATAAGAGGAACCCGAACTTGCAATCCTTGTGGCAAAACCGTTTGTCGGAAAGCTGCGCCCGTTACCGCCCCTGGCTGCTCGACCGTGGCTCGCTCACCCGGCGCATCCAGGTCCGCTGCGCCGCCTTTAGCGTGCGCCATGTGCAGCAGCAATACGGCGTGGCCATGCCGTCCGAGCGACACATGGTTGCGTTGAAGCACCACTCTCGCGCGCTGCTGCGCGACGTGTTTCTGTACTGCGGAGAAACGCCGCTGGTTTTCGCCCACAGCGTGCTGCCCGCCACCAGCCTGCACGGCACCTGGCAAAGCCTGGGCCGGCTCGGCAGCAAACCGCTGGGCGCGGCGCTATTTGCCAACCCGCGCGTGCGGCGCACACCCTTACACTTCAAGAAACTCAACCGGCGCGATGCGCTGTACAAACGTGCCTGCACCGTCCTGCCGAACCCGCCTGCCAGCCTGTGGGCGCGGCGCTCGGTGTTTTACCTGGAAGGCCGGCCGATCCTGGTCACGGAAGTCTTCCTGCCGGACATTCTGGAGCTAAAACAGTGACACTGGCCGAACGGCTCACCCAATACGAAAGGCTGATGCGGCTCGACAAGCCGATCGGCATCCTGCTCCTGCTGTGGCCGACGCTGTGGGCACTGTGGATATCCTCGAACGGCCAACCGAACTGGATCATCGTCTGGATCTTCGTCCTCGGCACGGTGCTGATGCGCTCGGCCGGCTGCGTCATCAACGACTACGCCGACCGCGATTTCGACCCGCATGTGGAGCGCACCAGGAACCGTCCTCTCGCCGCCGGGCTGGTGAGCAAGAAGGAGGCCCTGGCGCTGTTCGCGGTGCTGGTGCTGCTGGCCTTCCTGCTGATCCTGCGCCTCAACACCCTGACCCTCCAGCTCTCGGTCGCGGCCGTGTTTCTCGCCGCCAGCTATCCCTTCACCAAGCGTTTCTTCGCTATTCCCCAGGCCTACCTCGGCATCGCCTTCGGCTTCGGCATCCCGATGGGCTTCGCCGCCCAGACCGGCAGCGTGCCCGCTGTGGCCTGGGCGATGCTCGCCGCCAACGTATTCTGGGCGATCGCCTACGACACCGAGTACGCCATGGTGGACCGCGACGACGATCTCAGAATCGGCATCAAGACTTCGGCGATCACCTTCGGCAAATACGACATTCTGGCGGTAATGCTGAGCTATGGCGCAACGCTGGTCATCCTCGCCGGCGTCGGAGTCAAACTCGGAATGGGCTGGACCTATTACGCCGGACTGGTTGGCGCCGCCGGCATCGCCGCCTACCACTACACCCTGATCAGACAGCGCGAACGCGCCAATTGCTTCAAGGCGTTTTTGCACAACAACTGGTTCGGCGCTGCGGTGTTCGGCGGCATCCTGCTTAACTACTTGACGAATTTTTCATGACCGGATGCTGCGAAAACAAATCCTGCACCCTGAATGTCATGCGCGCCAACCATGGCCGCGTGCTCAAGATCGTGCTCGCCGTCAACGTCGCCATGTTCGCGGTGGAAGCCGTCGCCGGCATGGCCGCACATTCCACCTCCCTGCTGGCGGACGCCTCGGACATGCTGGGCGATGCGCTGGTGTACGGCTTCAGCCTGTATGTCCTGACCCGCGACGAGATGTGGCAGGCGCGGGCGGCGCTGCTGAAGGGGATGATCATGCTCGCCTTCGGCCTGGGCGTGGCGGCGGAGGCGGTTTACAAAACGCTCCACCCCATCCTGCCCGACGGCGAAACCATCGGCGTCATCGGCCTGCTGGCGCTGGCCGCCAATACCGGGTGCTTCCTGCTGCTCTATCGCCACCGCGCCGACAACCTCAACATGAGCTCGGTGTGGCTGTGCTCGCGCAACGACCTGATCGCCAATGCGGGCGTGATCGCGGCCGGCATCGCGGTCATCTTCACCCAGTCGCGCTGGCCGGATATTATTGTCGGCGGCGCTATTGCCGCCCTGTTCCTCAAATCTGCGTTCTCCGTGCTATGGCAATCCCTGGCCGCACTGCGCACCCAACCCCACTAGGAGGCTCCATGCGCTACACTCTGATTTCCCTTGCCCTGCTATTACCAGCCCCACTGGCTCTGGCGCAGCAACCCACCCAGCCACCTGCCCCTCCGCAAGATCACCGCCAGCTGGTCACCATGCCCGAGCTGCCGCGTGCCCTGATGCGCACCGACATGCAGGATCACCTTGTGGCACTGAATGAAATTTTCGGATATCTGGCGGAAAACAACCTGGCGGCAGCTGCGGAAACCGCAGAAAAACGCCTCGGCAACAGCTCCATGGGCAAGCACGCCGTGATGGCGCGCGGCCAGGGGCCGGGGCGCTTCATGCCGGATGCCATGCGGCAGATGGGCTGGGACATGCACGCTGCGGGCAGCGAATTCGCCCAGGTAGTAAAAGGAGGGGATACGGTCAAGACCTACACCGCACTGCAAAAGGTCACCTCAACTTGCGTGGCCTGTCACATGTCGTTCCGCACGCGCTGACCTTTGTGGCTTCAACTGCTTTTTCTAGCTCATCCTGGAAAAATCTATTGAACCGCAGAGGACACGGAGGATGCAGAGGAATTCAAATGCTTTACTAAAAAACGCACTCACCGTGGGGTGACTCAGCGTAACCTAACAATGTCTTGATTTTTGTTTTTCCTCAGCGCCCTCGGCGTCCTCTGCGGTGAATCGCTGTTTTTTTAGCCAATCAGTGCCCGGCCTTGAGGTTGGCGGAAAAAGCGGCTTCCAGGCTCTCCGGAAGCTGGAACTGGGCAAAGGCACGGTGAATTTCAGCCTCGTTCACGCCGGCACTGCGGCCTTCGAAACGAATGCCGATCCGCCTGCCGTAAGAAGCCAGCGTCGCGAAGGCAAAGCGCCAGCGCTGGACTTCCGCGAGCCGCTCGCGCAACTCGCGTTCGTTGCTGATAATCACACCCGCTTGTTTCAGGGAGTCCAGGAATTCATCAAAGGACTCATTGCTAAGACTGCCCATCTACGCCTCCGTTATTTAAGTGCGGTGGCCCCCCACCCATGAACCTAACAACGTGGCAAATCTATAGTGGTTGACAAAACATCAAACAGAAACGAAACACGGAACTGCACTCTGCCTGGACAATAGTTGCCTGAGCAAAACCATTCCGCTACTCTGTTCACTTTGAAAATTCACCGGTCACTCCGCGTAGGCCGGGAGGGAAAACCATGACTGACCCGGTCAGCGACACCAACCTAAAAACATTGACCACCGTGGTCTATGCCCTGCAGGCGATTGCGATTCTGGGGTTCGGTCTTCCCTACATCGTCGCCATCATCATCAGCTATGTGAAACTGGACGACGTCAAGGGCACCTGGCTGGAATCCCACTTCCGCTGGCAGATCCGCACCTTCTGGTTCAGCCTGCTGTGGGGGGCAATCGGCGCCATTTTGTTCATCCTCATCATCGGCTGGTTTATCCTGGCAGCCGACTGCATCTGGGTGATTTACCGCATCGTCAAAGGCTGGCTGCGCCTCAACGAGGGCAAGGAAATGGTTCCGGCATGAAATACCAAGACCTGCGCGACTTCGTTTCGCAACTGGAAAAACAGGGCGAACTCAAGCGCATAGTCGCCGAAGTCGATCCCCGCCTGGAAATGACCGAAATCTGCGACCGCGTGCTGAAAGCGGGCGGACCGGCGATCCTGTTCGAAAACCCCAAGGGCCACGCCATCCCGGTGCTGGCCAATCTGTTCGGCACGCCCCGGCGCGTCGCCATGGGCATGGGCGAAGACAGTGTCGAAGCATTGCGCGAAGTGGGGAAACTGCTGGCTTTCCTCAAGGAACCGGAACCCCCCAAAGGCCTCAAGGATGCCTGGGATAAATTCCCGCTGTTCAGGCAGGTGCTCAACATGGCGCCGAAGGAGCTGTCTTCCGCAGACTGCCAGGAGATCGTCTGGGAAGGCCAGGATGTCGATCTGGCCAGACTGCCGATCCAGACCTGCTGGCCGGGCGACGTGGCACCGCTCATCACCTGGGGGCTGGTGATCACGCGCGGGCCGCTGAAGAAGCGGCAGAACCTCGGTATCTACCGCCAGCAGGTGATCGCCCCGAACAAGGTGATCATGCGCTGGCTCGCCCACCGCGGCGGCGCGCTGGATTTCCGCGATTTCAAGCAGGCCCATCCTGGCCAGCCTTTTCCGCTGGCGGTCGCCCTTGGCGCCGACCCGGCCACCATCCTCGGCGCGGTGACGCCGGTGCCTGATTCCCTGAGCGAATACCAGTTTGCCGGACTGCTGCGCGGATCCAAGACCGAGGTGGTAAAAGCCCTGGGGTCCGACCTGCAAGTCCCGGCCAGCGCCGAGATCGTGCTGGAAGGCGTGATCCATCCCGACGAAATGGCCCTGGAAGGGCCTTACGGCGACCACACCGGCTACTACAACGAACAGGCCGAATTCCCGGTGTTCACCATCGAGCGCATCACCATGCGCCGCAACCCCATCTACCACAGCACCTACACCGGCAAGCCGCCGGACGAACCGGCCATCCTCGGCGTGGCATTGAACGAAGTGTTCGTGCCGCTGCTGCAGAAACAGTTCCCCGAGATCACCGACTTCTACCTGCCGCCGGAAGGCTGCTCCTATCGCCTCGCCGTGGTCAGCATCAAGAAGCAGTACGCCGGCCACGCCAAGCGCGTGATGTTCGGAGTGTGGTCGTTCCTGCGCCAGTTCATGTACACCAAATTCATTATCGTCACCGACGACGACGTCAACATCCGCGACTGGAAGGAAGTGATCTGGGCCATGACCACCCGCATGGACCCGGCGCGCGACACCCTGCTGGTGGAAAACACGCCGATCGACTACCTTGATTTCGCCAGCCCGGTCAGCGGCCTGGGCTCGAAGATGGGCATGGACGCCACCAACAAGTGGCCGGGCGAAACCGCGCGCGAATGGGGCCGGACTATCGTGATGGATGCGGCGGTAAAGGCGCGGGTGGATGCGATGTGGAAGGATTTGGGGCTGTGAGCATGGACAAACCGCAAGGCCAGCGCACCTGTCTTTACAGCCCCTCCGATCTCGATGCGGTCCTCGCCGATATGGCGCGCCAGGCAGCCGGCCTGCTCACCGGCCGGCAGCAGATCGCCATCGTCGGCCTGCTGCGCCGCGGCGCGCCCCTGGCGGAAATGCTGCGCGACCGGCTGGCGCGCGATTACGGCCTCTCCAACCTGCCGCTGTACAAACTCCACGTCAAGCGCTATGCCGACGATCTCACCCTGCTGCATCCGGAAACCGAGCTGACCGTAAGCGCCGAACAGGCTGCCCTGGATCTGACCAATGCCACGGTGATGGTGGTGGACGACGTGCTTTACCGTGGCCACTCGCTGCTCAGGGCGGTGGAATACCTGGCGGGGAAAAATCCGGCGGAAATACGCACCGTGGTACTGGTGGATCGGGGCGTCACGCGGCTGCCGATCCGCGCCGACATCACCGGCATGAGACTGGATGTCGCGCCGCAGGACATCATCGAGTGCAACGTCCCGCCCTACGAAGCCGAATTCAGGATCGACCTGCTTCGACCAGACATCACCCTGAAGAGCAAGCAACCCGCCGCCTAATTCCGGCTGTACACCCACTCCAGCAACGCATCCTGGGCCGCCTGGCCGGCGGATGCATCGGGGTGGTTGATGATGAACACCACCGCCACGCTACGCCCTTTGCGGTCGTGCACATAGCCGGCAATCGCCTTCACCCCCCGCAACGAACCGGTTTTGATATGGGCATGCCCCGCCACGCCCTGATCGTGCAGGCGTTTCTTCATGGTGCCGTCCACCGCCGCGATCGGCAGGGAAGACACGAACTCCGCCATCAGCGGGCCGCGCCAGGCGGCCAGCAGCAACGTGCCCAGATGCGCCGGGGTGATGCGCTCGGTGCGCGAAAGACCGGAACCGTTCTCGATCTCCAGTTCGGGGAACGCCATACCCCGCTCCGCCAGCCATTTATCGACGACCTGCACCGCAACACGCGTCGAACCTTCGCTGCCGGCTTCTCTTCCGATGGTCAACAGCAGCTGGCGCGCCATCACGTTGTTGCTGAACTTGTTGATGTCGCGCAGCACCTCCGCCAGCGCCCTGGATTCGCGGCTTGCCAGCAGCCGCGCGCCAGGCGCCGCGACCCCCTCGCGCACGCCGCCGGCCAGCGTGCCGCCCAGTTCCTGCCACAACTGCCGGAACAGCGCATCGACATGGCCGGTGTTGTCGAACAGGCCAAGGTACAGCGACTTTTCGCCGCAGGCACGCGGGTAAGCCCCGCCGACCAGCACCGTGACGGCGTCGCCGCCGTTCTTGCCGATTTCCGTGGTTACCCCCTCGCGCCAGTCGTTGCACGGGCCATCATCAGGCAGCAGGCGGTTGACGATGCGCAGCCGCTCGGGCGCGGGGTCGGCGATGATGCGCACACCGCCCCCCTCTTCCGGCACGAGACGGAAGCGGACGGTCTTGAAGTTCACCAGCAGCGCCTCGGGCATCACGTTGTAAGGGCGG
>JAIOJM010000232.1 GCA_019911785.1 Sulfuricella sp.
AATGTTTTTTTATACACGAATCTGCCCATCACCCAGCACGATGAATTTCTGGCTGGTCAGTCCTTCCAGCCCGACCGGGCCGCGTGCGTGGATCTTGTCGGTGGAAATGCCAATTTCCGCACCCAGCCCATATTCGAAACCGTCGGCGAAGCGGGTCGAGGCGTTTACCATTACCGAGCTGGAATCCACCTCGCGCAGGAAACGGCGCGCCCGGCTGTAGTCCTCGGTGACGATGGATTCGGTGTGCTGCGAGCTGTAGGTGTTGATATGCTCGATCGCCGCATCGATGTCCTTGACCACCCGCACCGAAAGGATAGGCGCAAGGTACTCGGTGTGCCAGTCTTCCTCGGTGGCTTCCTTCATCTGCGGGATAATCGCGCACGCAGCGGGGCAGCCGCGCAGCTCCACGCCCTTGTCCAGGTAGATCTTGCACAGCGGCGGCAGCACCGTCGCCGCCACGCCTTCGGCAACCAGCAGGGTTTCCATGGTGTTGCAGGTGCCGTAACGGCTGGTCTTGGCGTTGTCGGCGATGCGGATCGCCTTGTCCAGGTCTGCCTTGTCATCGATGTAGACATGGCACACGCCGTGCAGGTGCTTGATCACCGGGATGCGCGCCTCGGCGATCAGGCGCTCGATCAGCCCCTTGCCGCCGCGCGGCACGATCACGTCGACGAATTCCTTCATGGTGATCAGCTCGCCCACTGCGGCGCGGTCGGTGGTTTCTATCACCTGCACCGCCATCGCCGGCAAGCCGGCGGCGGCCAGCCCTTCGCGCACGCAGGCGGCAATCGCCTGGTTGGAGTGGATCGCCTCGGAACCGCCACGCAGAATCGCCGCGTTGCCCGCCTTCAGGCACAAGCCGGCGGCATCGGCCGTGACGTTGGGGCGGGCCTCGTAGATGATGCCGATCACGCCCAGCGGCACGCGCATTTTGCCGACCTGGATGCCGGAAGGGCGATAGTTGAGGCCGGTGATCTCGCCCACCGGGTCGGGCAGGGCTGCGATCTGCAACAGCCCCTCCGCCATGCCGGCGACGCCTTTTTCGGTCAGGGTCAGACGGTCGAGCAGGGCCTCTTCCAGGCCGGCCTCGCGGGCTTCGGCCAGATCCCTGGCATTCGCCGCGATCAGCTTGGCGGCATCGCGCTGGATCGCCGCGGCCATCGCCGTCAGCGCCTTGTTCTTGGCATTGGTGTCGGCCTTCGCCATCAGGCGGGAAGCCGCGCGTGCCTGCTGGCCGACGGTTTGCATGTATGCTTTGATGTCCATAATTGGTTACCCCAAGATCAAATTCTTACCACGAATTTACACGAATGTTCACGAATGTTCACGAATTGTCCCGTGCCAGCCATGCTCCAAATCATTCGTGTAAATTCGTGTCATTCGTGGTTAATGATTTTTTGCCATTCCCAGCCCAAGCTGCAGCAGCTCGTCCCACACGTCGCCGCGTGCCAGACCCTTGATCATCCGGTCGATCGCCGCGGCCTGCTTTAACCCCGCCACCAGCCGGGTTTCGCTCAGCCGGCCCAGTGCGCGCTGCACCAGGCCCTGGCGCGATTCCCAAACCCGCAGATCGCGCAGCAGCTGCGGCAGGGCGGCCCCCCTGCGCTGGCCCAGCTTCAATTTTGCCAGGGTGCGGATTTCCTGGGTCAGCGCCCACAGCGCCAGCGTCGGCGCCACGCCCTCGCCCTTCAGCCCTTCCAGAATCCGCGCCAGGCGCACGGCATCTCCTGCCAGCATGGCGTCGGAGAGATTAAACACATCATAACGCGAGACATCCAGCACCGCTTCGCGAACCCGGTCAAAATTCAGGGCGCCCTCGGGGAACAGCAACCCGAGCTTCTGGATTTCCTGGTGTGCCGCCAGAAGATTGCCCTCGACGCGGTCCGCCAGAAACTGCAAGGTCGTCGCGTCGGCACGCTGTTTCTGCGCCGCCAGCCGCACCGCTATCCATTGCGGCAGTCGCGACCGCTCCACCGGATAAACCGGTATCGCCGTGCCGGCCTGCTCCAGCGCCTTGAACCATTTCGTCGCCTGCGCCTGCTTGTCAAGCTTGGGGCAGGTCACCACGGTGATGGCTTCATCCGGCAAGCGCGCGCAATAGTCCTGCAAGGCCTGGCCGCCCTCCGTGCCCGGCTTGCCGGTGGGGATGCGAATTTCAATGATACGCCTGGTCGCGAACAGCGACAGGCTGTTGCCGCTCGCCAGCAGGTTCTGCCAGCTGAAGCCGGATTCGACCGTAAATACCTCGCGCTCGGCATAGCCCTCCTGCCGCGCTTTGGCGCGGATCGCATCGGCAGCCTCCAGCGCCAGCAGCGGCTCGTCGCCGTAAATCAGGTACAGCGGCGCGAGGCCGCGCTGCAAATGCGCGGCCAGCTGATCAGCGTTGAGCCGGGGCATCTGCCGGTTGCAGCTTCGCCGCGGCCAGGCGCCGCATCAGCTGGCCGAGCACATCGTTCTGCATGTCGCGGTAGAGCAGCACCTCTTCCTGCTCCTTCGCCAGGACCTGGGCATCGTCATAGAGCATGGCGCGCCTCAATTCGATGGGCTGGGCGGCCATCAGGTCACGGCCCTCCTTGTCCAGCAAGCGGAAGCCGACGTGGTAAATCAACTCATATTCCCTTACCCGCCCGGCACCGCTCAGCGCCAGGATGCGTTTTTCCCGTGTGGCCCCCGGCACCTGCAGCACCGCCTGCGCGTCGGCGGCCTTGTCGGTGAGCCTGGTCTGCGTCCCGGAACGGATCGCCCGGCTGATCTCCGCCGCCAGTGCGGGATTGCCGCCGCCGTCCACGTACAGGGATTCGAACGGCAGACTCGCCACGCCGCGCAGCTGGAAGCCGCAAGCGGCAAGCAACAGGGTCAGGATGAATCCGGTCAGCAGTTTGCGCATCGGTTTTCCTTAAATGACCACGTTGACCAGCCGGCCCGGTACCACGACGATCTTCTTCGCCGGCTTGCCTTCCATGAATTTCTGCACGTTGGGGTTGGCCAGGGCCAGTTGCTCGATCGCCTCCTTCGCTGCGTCCTTGGCCACCGTGATGCTGCCCCTGAGCTTGCCGTTGACCTGCAGCACCAGTTCGATCTCGTCCTGCACCAGCGCCGCGGCGTCCACCCTGGGCCAGGGCGCATCGAGCAGGTTGGCCCCGTCCTTGAGTTCCGCCCACAAAGCCTGGCAGACATGCGGCACGATCGGCGCGAGCAGTTGCACCGCCGCCTCCAGCGCCTCCTGCATCACGGCGCGCCCGACTGGGCTGTCGTCACCGGCTTTACCAAGCGCGTTCATCAGTTCCATCACCGCGGCAATGGCGGTATTGAACTGCTGGCGGCGGCCGTAGTCGTCGCTGACTTTCTGAATCGTCGAATGCAGCTGGAAGCGCAGCGCCTTGAGTTCCGCAGAAAGATCGCCGCTCTTGTAGCTATCGACCACGCCCTTCTCGACGTGATCATGCACCGCTTTCCACAATCTTTTCAGGAAGCGGAACGCGCCTTCCACCCCGGCGTCGGACCACTCCAGACTCTGCTCCGGCGGCGCCGCGAACATCATGAACAGGCGCGCGGTATCGGCGCCGTACTGGTCGATCAGCGCCTGGGGGTCCACCGTGTTGCCCTTGGACTTGGACATCTTGGTGCCGTCCTTGAGCACCATGCCCTGGGTCAGCAACTGGGTGAAGGGTTCGCTGCAGTTCACCAGCCCGACGTCGCGCATCAGCTTGTTGAAGAAGCGCGCATAGAGCAGATGCAAAATGGCGTGCTCGATGCCGCCGATGTACTGATCGACCGGCAGCCAGTAGTTGGCGCGCTCGTCGAGCATGGCCTGGTCGTTGTCCGGGCAGGTATAGCGGGCGTAATACCACGACGACTCGACGAAAGTGTCCATGGTATCGGTTTCGCGCTCGGCCTTGCCACCACACTTGGGGCAGGTCGTTTCGTAGAAGGACGGCATTTTCTTGATCGGCGAGCCGATGTCGATCTTCACGTCCTCCGGCAGCACCACCGGCAGGTCTTTTTCCGGCACCGGCACGTCGCCGCAGCTGGCGCAATGGATGATCGGGATCGGGCAGCCCCAGTAGCGCTGGCGCGAAATGCCCCAGTCGCGCAGGCGGAATTGCACCTGCTTGTCACCGAGATTTTTCGCTTTGAGGTCGGCGGCGATGGCGTCCACCGCTTGCCCATAATTCAGGCCATCATATTTGCCGGAATTGGCGCAACGGCCCTCATCCTTGTCTGCGTACCACTCCTGCCAGCCATCGGTGGAGAAGGCGGCGCCCTCGACCTGAATCACCTGTTTGATCGGCAGGCCGTATGTTTTGGCAAAATGGAAATCGCGCTCGTCGTGCGCCGGCACCGCCATCACCGCGCCTTCGCCGTAGCTCATCAGCACGTAGTTGCCGACCCACACCGGGATTTGTTCGCCGGTGAGCGGGTGGGTGACGCAAATGCCGGTGGGCACCCCTTTCTTTTCCATCGTCGCCATGTCGGCCTCGGCTACGCTGCCGTGTTTGCACTCCTCGATGAAGGCGGCCAGTTCGGGATTATTCTTCGCTGCATGGGTAGCCAGGGGGTGCTCGGCGGCCACGGCGCAGAAGGTCACGCCCATGATGGTGTCGGCGCGGGTGGTGTAGACCCACAGCTGCTCCGGCCTGCCCTCCAACTCGTAGGGAAAGGCAAAGCGTACGCCAATGCTCTTGCCGATCCAGTTCCTCTGCATGGTCCTGACCTGCTCCGGCCAGCCGGTCAGGTTGTCCAGGTCGGCGAGCAGTTCCTCGGCGTAGGCGGTGATCTTCATGAAATACATCGGGATGTCGCGCTTTTCCACCAGCGCGCCGCTTCTCCAGCCGCGGCCGTCGATCACCTGCTCGTTGGCGAGCACGGTCATGTCCACCGGGTCCCAGTTCACCGGCGCGGTTTTCTTGTAGATCAGGCCCTTCTCGAACAGCTTGGTGAAAAGCCACTGCTCCCAGCGGTAGTAGTCCGGCTTGCAGGTGGCCAGCTCGCGCGACCAGTCGATGGCCAGGCCGAGGCTCTTGAGCTGCCCGCGCATGTAGTCGATGTTGGAGTAGGTCCACGCCGCAGGGGCGACGTTGTTCTGGATCGCCGCGTTTTCCGCCGGCAGGCCGAAGGCGTCCCAGCCCATCGGCTGCAGCACGTTGTACCCCTGGAAACGGTGGTAGCGCGCCAGCACGTCGCCGATGGTGTAATTGCGCACATGGCCCATGTGCAGCTTGCCGGAAGGATAAGGGAACATCGACAGGCAATAGTATTTCGGCTTGCCGGGGATTTCCACGGCCTTGAAGGCGTTGCTTTGATCCCAGAAAGCCTGGGCCTGACGCTCGATCTCGGTGGGTAAGTATTGCGCTTGCATGAACGGGTGATATCCAATTTAACGATACGCAATTATACCCGCGAACGGCTGGCTCGGTTTACGCCAAATCAAAACAAGCGCAAATCAAAACAAGCGCTTTTCACGTTCGCCCCTTCTCCCTCTGGGAGAAGGTTGGGATGAGGGAAGCACCTCTGGGAGAGGGTTGGGGTGAGGGGGATCGACACGGCCTCTTTATCCCACCTTTCTACCCCCATCCCAGCCTTCCCCCTACAAGAGGGAAGGAGAAAAACGGCGGTACCTGAATAGTTACCTTTATCCTTCCATTCAAGAATCGAATGCCCCGAATAGTGACAAAAGCAGCAGCTCAAGATTATACTCGCCCCATTCTTATTAATGACTTAAGCAGCGGGAGGAAAACCAGATGTCCAAGAAGCACCCTGTTATTGCGGTTACCGGTTCGTCCGGTGCCGGCACCACCACCGTCAAGGTTGCGTTCGAGCACATTTTCATAAGAGAAAACATCAAGGCGGCCGTGGTGGAAGGCGACAGCTTCCACTCGCTGAACCGGGCTCAATTCAAGGAAGCCGTCGCCAAAGCCGAAGCTCAGGGCAACAGCCATTTCAGCCATTTCGGGCCGGAAGCCAACCACTTCGACAAGATCGAAGCGCTATTCAAGAGCTACGGCGAAACCGGTACCGGCAAGAAACGCTATTACCTGCACAACGGCGATGAAGCCGAAGCGCACAATACCCGCCTGAAACTGAAAACCAAGCTGGGCGCCGGCGAATTCACGCCTTGGGAAGACATCCCCGGCGGCACCGATATCCTGTTCTACGAAGGCCTGCATGGCCTGGTGGCAAACGGCAAGGTGGACGCGTCCAAGCATGTGGATCTGGGTGTCGGCGTGGTGCCTATCGTCAATCTGGAATGGATCCAGAAAATCCACCGCGACGCCAAGGAGCGCGGCTACTCGGCCGAAGCCACGGTGGAAACCATCCTGCGCCGCATGCCCGACTACATCAACTACATTACCCCGCAGTTCTCACGCACCGACGTCAACTTCCAGCGCGTGCCGACCGTGGACACCTCCAACCCCTTCATCGCCCGCGACATCCCTACGCCCGATGAAAGCTTCGTGGTGATCCGCTTCAAGGATCCCAAGGGCATCGATTTCTGCTACCTGCAAAGCATGATCCCCAACTCGTTCATGTCACGCCGCAACACCCTGGTGGTGCCCGGCGGCAAGATGGGCTTCGCGATGGAAGTCATCCTCGCCCCGATGATCCACGACATGATGGAAGCCAAGAAAAAGAGCAAGAAGTAAACCCCGCGCCTGAAACAACGAAGCCGGGTACGGGCCTCTGCCCCTACCCGGTTTTTTTGCGCCGGAAATCCAGCCCTATTCAACCCTATAATCCGCAGATGGCGCAGATTCGCACAGATAAAACCCCGCTGAATCAGGTGGTTGCCAGTCAATCTCACATAACCGTCAGGGTGACTCAAACAATGAAGTCAACGCATTGAAATATCTGTGTAAATCTGTGTTCATCTGTGGATAACTGACTTTTCAAGGTTCAAACAGCATGGTGACTTCGTGCGTATCGCCATGCCGCTCGATGCTGATATTGTCGCAGGCCCGCTTCGCCAGGTTGATCATGTTGGCGTTATAGGCCTGGATTTCGGCGGTAAAGCCCCGCAAGCCGCGCTTCTTCGCATGTTCCATGAGCCTGAGCTGCATGGCGGTGCCGATTCCCTTGCCCTGCCATCCCGGCGCCACCATATAGGCGACCTCCGCCATGTTGGCGGACGGGTTCACAAAGTAAAACGCGCTGCCGATGATGGCCTCCTTTCCCTTGGCGCCGTACAGCACCAGGAAGGCCACCTCGCTGTCCTGGTCGACATTGCACAGGCGCTGCGCCTCGGCATCGGAAAGATGGCTCAGACGCCGGAAAAAACGCGTGTAAAGATCTTCCTTGCTCATGCTCCGGAAAAACCCCTGCAAGGCCGGCGTGTCCCCGGCCCGGGTCGGGCGGATCAGCACCGTCTTCTGGTCCCTCAGGAGCAGGTGCCGCTCTTCCCGGTCCGAGGCCGCGCCGGACTTCTTGAGCGACAGCCCCTTCTCGATATAACCCAGCTTCCTGGCCTCTTTCATCAGCTTGGGGCGGAAATCCGGATGGGCGATCCGGATCAGTGCGAGCGCCCTTTCGCGAATCGACTTGCCGAACAGGTAGGCAACGCCGTACTCGGTCACCACGTAGTGGACGTCGGAACGCGCAATAGTCACGCCTTCACCCCCCAGCAGCAATGGACGGATACGCGACACCTTGCCGTCCTCCGCCGTGGAGGTCAGACAGATGATGGGCTTGCCGCCGGGCGACAGGGCCGCGCCCCGGATGAATTCCACCTGGGTCGACACCCCGCCGCAAAACCGGCCGGCAAACTGGTCGGTGCAGACCTGCCCGGTCAGGTCCACCGCGCAGACCTGGTTCACCGAAACCATCTTGTGCTGCAGGGCAATGGTGTCGACGGCACTGACGCGCTCGATCGCCTGGAAGGAAAACAGGGGATTGCCGTCGATCAGGTCGTAAAGCCGCCGCGTACCCAGGCAGTAGCTGCCGACAACCATGCCCCGGAACCGGCTTTTGCTGCGGCCGGTCACCACCCCTTTCTCTATCAACTCGACCAGGGCATCCGTAATGACGTCCGTATGAACACCGAGATCGCGCCGGTCGCCGAGATGCCGAAGCGTCGCCTGCGGCAGGCGACCCAGCCCGATCTGCAAGGTGGAGCGGTCTTCGACGAGGCTCGCGACATACCGGGCTATCCGCTCGGTCACCTCGTCGGCGGGCACCGCGGACACTTCGATAACCGGCGCATCGTGCCAGACCATGCGATCGAAACGGCTGACATGGACGAGACTGTCCCCGGTGGTGCGGGGCATGTTGGGGTTGATTTCGGCAATGACGCGCCGGGCGTTCTGTACCATCGAGGCGGTCACGTCGACCGAAACGCCCAGACTCGAATAGCCGAATTCATCCGGCGGGGACACCTGGACAAACGCCACGTCGATCGGGATGCGCCCGTTTTCGACCAGCCCGGGTACCTGCGACAGGGAGACGGGGATGTATTCGGCCAGCCCCTTTGCGACCGCGGTGAGCATGTCGCTGCCGACAAAGAAGCATTTGTGCCTGTACCGC
>JAIOJM010000233.1 GCA_019911785.1 Sulfuricella sp.
AAGAAACGGGTCTCCTCCTATTTCCAGAAAACCGCACTGGCGCCGCGCACCGGACTGATGGTGTCGCAGATCGTCCAGATCGAGACCACCGTCACGCGCACCGAAGGCGAGGCGCTGCTGCTGGAAAACAATCTGATCAAGGCGCTGGCGCCGCGCTACAACGTCCTATTCCGCGACGACAAGTCCTATCCCTACATCATGCTGAGCGGCCACCGCTACCCGCGGCTGGGGTATTTTCGCGGCACGCCCGACAAGAAGAACCGGTATTTCGGGCCTTTCCCCAATGCCGGCGCGGTTCGGGAGAGCATGCAGTTGCTCCAGAAGGTGTTCCGTCTGCGCACCTGCGAGGACAGCGTTTTCAACAACCGCACCCGTCCCTGCCTGCTCTACCAGATCAAGCGCTGCACCGCGCCCTGCGTCGGCTTGATCGGGGATGAAGACTATCATCAGGATGTGAGGGAGGCCGAGCTGTTCCTGGAGGGCAAGGAGCAGCAGGTGCTGGAGCGCCTGGAAGCGGCCATGCAGGCGGCGGCGGAGGCGCAGCGCTACGAGGCGGCAGCGGTGCTGCGCGATCAGGTCATGGCCTTGCGCCAGATACAGGAAAAGCAGTTCGTCAGCGGCGAGAGCGACCTGGATGCGGACGTGGTGGCCTGCGTCGCAGAGGAAGGTGTGGTTTGCGTCAATCTGGTGATGATCCGCGGGGGCAGGCATTTGGGCGACAAGAGCTTCTTCCCCAAAAATGCCGACGGGTGCGATGCGGCCACCGCGTTGGAGGCCTTTCTGGCGCAGCACTATATCGGCCGCTCCGTGCCGCCCCTGATCATCGTCAGCGAAAAGCTGGATGACTCCATGCTGGCGGCGCTGCTAACCGAGCAAGCAAAACGAAAAGTTCAGATCAGCGCCAACCCTATCGGCGAGCGGCGGGTGTGGCTGAGGATGGCGCTGGAAAACGCGCGGCTCGCGATCACGCAGCGGCTCAGCCAGCAATCCTCCCAGGAGGCACGGCTGCAGGCGCTGACCCAGGCGCTGGATCTGCCGGAGGGCACGAAGCGCATCGAGTGCTTCGACATCAGCCATACCATGGGAGAGGCGACGGTGGCGTCGTGTGTGGTGTACGACAACTATGCCATGCAGAATGGCGAGTACCGGCGCTACAACATTACCGGCATCACGCCGGGGGATGATTATGCCGCCATGCGCGACGTACTGACGCGCCGCTACCGCAAGATTGCGGCAGGCGAGGGCAGCACGCCGGACCTGATCCTGATCGACGGCGGCAAGGGGCAGCTGGCGGTGGCCGAGGAGGTGATGGCCGAGGTGGGCTTGAGCGATGTCCGCCTGATCGGCGTGGCGAAAGGGGCGGAACGCAAAGCGGGTCTGGAGCAGCTGATTTTTCCGGGCGGCGAAAAGGCGTTACAATTACCTGCGGATCATATCGGGCTGCATTTGATCCAGCAAATCCGCGATGAGGCGCACCGCTTCGCCATCACGGGACATCGTGCGCGGCGCGGCAAGGCACGCCTGCATTCGTCGCTGGAGGATATCGGCGGTGTGGGGGCGAAACGGCGGCAGAAATTGCTGGCTCGTTTCGGCGGCTTGAAAGGCGTGCAAGCCGCTAGCATCGATGAATTGGCCCAGGTCGAGGGGATTAGCCAGACGCTGGCGGAAAAAATTTACCAGGGACTCCATTAGTGCCACTGAATATTCCAAACTTGTTGACCTGGCTGCGTATCCTGCTGATTCCGGTGTTTGCGGCCGTGTTCTACCTGCCGGCCACATGGCTGCAGCCGCAGTGGGTCAACCTCACCGCGACATTGATTTTTGCCGTGGCGGCAGTGACCGACTGGCTCGACGGTTACCTGGCCCGGGTACTGAAGCAAACCACCGCTTTCGGCGCCTTTCTAGACCCCGTGGCAGACAAGCTGATGGTGGCAGCGGCACTGATCATCCTGGTTAAATTCGACCGTGTGCCGGCCCTGATCGCGCTGGTCATCGTCGGGCGGGAAATTACCATCTCCGCGTTGCGCGAATGGATGGCCGGGATCGGCCAGGGTAAAAGCGTGGCCGTTTCATTCATCGGCAAGCTCAAAACCACCGCGCAAATGGTGGCGATTCTGCTGCTTCTGTATCACGACCCAATATTGCAGGTAATCGACACCCATGTTTGGGGAACCTGGCTGATTTATATTGCGGCTATTTTGACTTTATGGTCAATGGTTTATTATCTCAAGCAGGCTGCACCGCAGGTGCTTGAAGAAAAGTGAATGGCGCTCGGTGTTGACATTGGCGCCAAAGTCGCTAGAATAGCGGCTTCTTAAATGCGGGAATAGCTCAGTTGGTAGAGCACAACCTTGCCAAGGTTGGGGTCGAGAGTTCGAGTCTCTTTTCCCGCTCCAGATTCCAAGGGAAAGCAAACGCTTTCCCTTTTTAGTTGAATACAGCACGTTTTTGTGCGCTCCAGGTTAAAATGGCGGGGTAGCAAAGTGGTTATGCAGCGGCCTGCAAAGCCGTCTACGCCGGTTCGATTCCGACCCCCGCCTCCATCCACTTCCGTGACAAGCTTCCGCTAACATTTCGGCGAAGCGCGATTGCCATTCAGCGATTTCACCCGCTTGGCCTTCATTCCGGCAACCTCGCTGGTAACCCAGGGGCAAGATAACGCCCAAAAGTCGGGAAAGCATGCCAGTTCGTTTAAAACAATGAGCCTGTGTGTGGCTGTGGTAAAATCACGCGCTTCGATTTATGAGTGGATTGCAATGAGGTTTTCCAAAGCGCCATGAATAAATCAGTGCCCGGATGGTGAAATAGGTAGACACAAGGGACTTAAAATCCCTCGGCCGCAAGGCTGTGCCGGTTCGATTCCGGCTCCGGGCACCATTTTAGCGATAGTGGTCACTAACAAAACATGGCTGTGTAAGCGTAAAGTAAGCGGTAGAAAATAAATAAGCAGAAGGGTGCTAGTTCACAAAAAAACCGCACTCAGGCCGAAGCACCTTTTTTTAAGCCGCTTTCTTGATTGGCTGATGGGCTCGTTTGCTGACGTAAAGCACCTCGACGCCCACGACATTGCCGTCAGCGTCATAGTCCATATTTACGCCTGGCTTGATTTCTTCGGTTTTCTCGACTTCGTTGTCTGTTAGTTCCAAATATAAAGCGTCTGCGATAGGGTCAAATTCGATTTTCATAGGTCGTTCACCTTCTCGTCAAAATAAGCGGTGACAATGTTCACCGGTTCGGTCGTTTCATTATAGATGACCCGTAATACCTGGAAGCCTTTTTCCGAGATCGGCAACAGGGCATGAATCAGATTTGCGTCCTCGTGGTCGTTTTCCGTTCTTGCTGGATGCTCCAGGGCGGCGGTGATCCACTCCGGTTTGATCTTTCGCCGCTGGATTCGTTTCTCTGCATGGTCGCTTAATCTGAATTTCATGCGATGAATTCTACTTTCATCCTTGAAAAATCACTTATCCACAGATGAACACAGATTTACACAGATATTTCAATGCGTTGACTTCATTGCATGACTCACCCTGACGGTGATGTGCGATTGACTTTCAACCACCTGATTCAGTGGGGTTTTATCTGTGTGAATCTGCGCCATCTGCGGATTATAGGTTCATTATGGTTTGGTGACAAACTCACGCTCCTGGTTTGTTGCAGGATCGAGTCACCAATTCTGCTTTAACCTTGAAAAATCAGTTATCCACAGATGAACACAGATTTTCGCTGATTAAACAATGAGTAAGATTGGATAAGTGACGCACCTTTTGGGTGATGCGCTACTCACCCGCAAGCATATGAAAATCTGCGTTAATCTGTGTAATCTGCGGATGAAACTGCGATTTTTAGGTTTAATGTTCTGGTGATATCGTCCAGTCGGTAATTACGGCTGTGCCGGTTCGATTCCGGCTCCGGGCACCACTTCAATTCTATTTGCAAAGTCTGCATTCGCGCCGCTTCAGCGAAAGGACTTCGACGGCGTTTTTAGCGTCGCCAGTTTGACCTGAATTCTGGCGTTATTGTCAGCGATCCAAATCTCTCCGTCCTGAATGGTCATTTGCAACTGCATGGTGCGCTGTACCAGCGTTGCCAGGGCCTGGCTGGTGGTCTCCGGCAGGTTGATCACGGTCAGGTTGTTGAGGCGTTCGAGTTTGCTGGCGTTCTGGTTCCACCAGATATCGGCGCCACGTCCGCCATAGGTATAGACGACTACCTGCCTGGCGCGGCCGCAGGCTTTGCGTATGAGTTTTTCATCGGGTAAACCCACGTCTATCCAGAGCTCAATGGCGCCGGTCAAGTCCTTTTGCCACAGATCGGGTTCGTCATCGGCGCTCAGCCCCTTGCCGAACGACAATGCCTCATCGGCGTGCAGCGCAAAGGCCAGTACCCGCACCATCATGCGTTCGTCGGTTTCCGATGGATGC
>JAIOJM010000234.1 GCA_019911785.1 Sulfuricella sp.
TCCCGCACCATGCCCAGAGTCGGCGGGGTGCTGGCGCCGGTGTTCATCAATGCCGAGATGACGCGAGTCAGGCTTTCGCTGGCCTTGACGGTGACGAAATCGATGGCGGGGGCATCGTCCCCGAATTGCTCGATCAGGTCATCGATTTCCTCAAAGGGTGAACGGTTCTGGTCGAAATGCAGGCGATCGGCTTCGAACTGTTCGCCATCCGTCGTTCTGGATACAATCTCCCGAACCGAGCCGAGTGTAGGGGCTTCGTCGGCGTCCGGGTCGTTGACTGCGGCTTCCAGAATTTGCGACAACTCATCGCTCACGCTGCAGGCGATATCGATAAACGGCTTCATGCTCACCTCTTGTAGGAAGTTCCCTTTATTTTCATTGTAGGACAATCCAGGGCATTGCGATGAGCCGGTTATCTGTTTGGTGAACGTTGCCAGCAGGGATATAAAAAATTGCGGCAAAACGACCTATAGAAGATCGGAAAGCCTGTTCAGCAGCCGAATCAGAGGCTCTGGCCTCATCAAGACGAGGCTTATGGATCGATTGCAGCGCCTGATTATTTGAAACGGGAGGTGATATGGTCGAGCGCTTTTCGCATCTCTTCCCAAGCCTTTTCCGTTCCACCTTTCAGATCTTCCCAGGCGCCTTCCGTGCGCTGCCGCAACTCCAACACCTTAGTGCGGGCCAGATCACGTTTGCTTGCAAGGATTTCAAGTTGTTTCTCATAGTCGGCCCGAATCTCGGTCTTTGCTTCTTGCGCTTTGGATTTCAACTCTTCGAGTTTGGCGTCCCATTCCTTGAGCTGCGCTTCAAGCTTTTGTTGAAATGCCTGTTTCTCGGTCATTTGTGGTTCCTTGCCCGGCTGTTGAATTATGCGGTCGATTTCTGCTTCGGCTTCCAGCCAGTCGAGCGCGGGATCGCCTCCGACAAAGCCGTGCTTTTCAGCGCGAAAATATGCCGCTTCGGTAATCATTTGATAGCGTTGTTCAGGGGTGACTGGCATTTTCTGCTCGATCGCAGAGGGTGCCGGTTGGGATTTTTTGGCGGCAGCGGACTTGGGGCCTGAGGCGCTTGGCGCTTTTCTGGCTTCGGATTTGGATTTGACTGTGGGCATGGCGATCACTCCTGGCTGACAAAACAATAAGGAAACGGACCCTTCCTCACTTTGAGAAGGGAACGATGGACCTGATCATTTTGTATAGCACAAGTCATGGGGGTTGTCAGGAGCCGTTGCCAACACATGACACATTCTGCGCATGTGCTATAAGTTAAGAATTGCGACTCCAGCAGACATAAGTATTCAATAGGGGAACATGCAACCATGAATCGACAAAGAATCGAATCCCTGAGCGAAGCCGCAGCTACCAAACGCCATTTTCCTCCCCTGCAATACAGGCCAAACCGGTCTGGCGGCAGCGCATACTTGCCGGAAAAATGGCTGCTGGCCAAGATACTCGAACTGATGGGCTCGCCCGCTGTACGCTTCGTGCTTTGGGACGGGCAGGAAGTCGCCCTTTCGTCGGCAACGGCGGTCGCACGGGTTAGCATTCGAGACCGGGACGCCTTGCTCAAGCTGGTTGCCAATCCGTGTTTGCAGTTCGGTGAATTGTACTGCGCCGGCCGGGTCGATGTAGAAGGCAACCTGGTGGAATTCCTGGAAGCCCTCTACCAGTCCCGTTCCCGAGCCCCCACGGGCGGATTGCGGCAAGCCGTACTCGACTGGGTCAACCGCCCGAGCCCCAACAGCCAGCTGCGCGCGCGGGAAAACATTCACCACCATTACGACATCGGCAACGATTTCTACAAGCTTTGGCTGGATCCGCAGTTGCTGTATACCTGCGCCTATTTCCCCTCCGGATCGACGACCCTGGAGCAGGCGCAAATTGCCAAGATGGACCACATCTGCCGCAAACTGCGTCTCAAGCCGGGCGATCAGGTCGTTGAAGCCGGCTGCGGCTGGGGCGCTCTCGCACTCCACATGGCCAGACACTATGGTGTGCGGGTAAGGGCTTACAACATCGCCAAAGAGCAACTCGCCTATGCGCGGGAGCGGGCGAGGCACGAAGGCCTGGACGGGCACATCGAGTACATCGAAGGCGACTACCGCGAGGTAGCCGGCGAATTCGATGCCTTCGTCTCGGTCGGCATGCTCGAGCACGTAGGTGTCGAGCACTACCGGATGTTAGGCGACGTGATCGACCGCTGCCTCAAACAGGATGGCCGCGGCCTGATCCACACCATTGGGGTGAACCAACCCTCCCCGCTGAATCCATGGATCGAACGGACCATTTTCCCGGGCGCCTACCCCCCGAGTCTTGGCGAAATGATGAAAATATTTGAGCCGGTGAATTTTTCCATCCTGGACGTGGAAAACCTGCGCCTGCACTATGCCAGGACGCTGGAGCACTGGCTGCATCGTTACGAAGCGGCGGTGCCGCAAGTTGACGAGATGTTCGGCGAATCCTTCGTGCGGGCGTGGCGCCTGTATCTGTCTGGATCTCTGAGTGCCTTCACAGCCGGCGAATTGCAATTGTTTCAAGTGGTGTTCACCCGTGCCGCCAATAACGATATTCCATGGACCCGGGAATACCTTTATGCCCATGGCCGAGGCGATGGAAAGCTGTGATGTACTGATAGTGGGGGGTGGGCCTGCGGGTTCCACCTGCGCCTGGAAGTTGCGCCGCCACGGCCTGGACGTGCTGGTACTGGACTCCATGACCTTTCCCAGGGACAAGGTATGCGCTGGCTGGATCACCCCCGCCGTGCTCGACACCCTGCAGATCGAGCGCGCTGATTATGCCGCCGGCAGGGTACTGCAACCGATCACCGGGTTCAGCACCGGGGTCATCGATGGCGCCGAGGTGGAAACACGCTACCGGAGCGATGTGAGCTACGGCATCCGCCGTTACGAGTTCGACCATTATCTGCTCCAGCGCTCGGGGACACGCCTGCGCTTGGGAGAGCCGCTACGCTCCCTGGAACGGAGCAACGGGGGCTGGATCGCCAATGGCACGATTCATGCCCCGCTGCTGGTCGGCGCCGGGGGGCATTCCTGTCCGGTGGCGCGGTTTCTCGGCGCGCAACTCGGCGCGCAACAGTCTCTCGTCGTGGCACAGGAGGCCGAATTCCCGCTTGATGCCGCACAAGCGAAAGCATGCCGGGTGCTGCCGCACACCCCGGAGCTATTTTTCTGCCAGGATCTCAAGGGATATGGGTGGTGCTTCCGCAAGGGGGGCTATCTCAACATCGGCCTGGGGCGGAATGAGAGCCACCACCTGTCGGAGCACTTGGCGGCTTTCCTCGATTTTATGAAACGACGCGGCAAGCTTCCTGCCGATATCCCGAACGAATTCCGTGGGCACGCCTATTTGCTTCATGGACACGGCGCACGCAAGCCCATCGACAATGGGGTGCTGCTAATCGGCGATGCGGCGGGTTTGGCCTGCCCGCAAAGCGGCGAAGGCATCCGCCCGGCGGTGGAATCCGCCCTGCTGGCGGCGGAGACGATTATCGAAGCGGATGGGGATTACCGGCAAGCGCGCCTCGCGCCCTACCCGCAGCGCTTGCGGGAGCGCTTCGGCCCCGTCCGATCCGCTGGCGCGAGCCTATTGCCGCAGCAGCTGCAGCGTTTCATCGGCGGCAAGCTGCTAAGCAATGCATGGTTCACCCGGCACGTGGTGCTTGACCGCTGGTTCCTTCACGCTCAGCAACACCCCCTGCGAATTTAATGATCCCAGCACCAGGCCGCTGCTGGGAAAAGTTTGCATTTCCACCGCAGCCTGCTTTAATTAAGATTGTCCTGACTCAGGAAAGGTGAGAACGCTGGCCGTGTCGTGCATTTTGGACTATGGAGAATGTTCATGAAGTTTAGCGAAGAACTGGTACAACAGGTTTGGGAGAAAGCCAGGGGTAATTTCGACGTGGATTCAGGCCTCTGGCGTGAGGATGAATGTGGCGCATGGATAAGCCGAAACCAATATGGACATCAGAATTCCGATTTCGGGTGGAGGATTGAAAACGTTTCGGCCGGGGGGGCAGACATCCTGGAGAATCTGCGTGCGTTTCATCACGGCAACTCATTCGACCGGACCAGCGGGCATCCGAAATGCCACGTTACGGCTGACCGAACAGGGCTGGCCTCATCAGAGCGCACTTTCCAGCCACGCAACAAGAACGTCTAAATCCGTTGCCGGTGGCGATTTGAGTTTTTAAGGTTCATATCATGGCTGCATGGTTCGCTTGATGAGCGTACGCAGCTCGGCAAGCGGGCGGGAGTTGAGCACGTCCTGCTTCTCCAGCCAGCCGCGCCGCGCCTGGCCTACCCCGAAGCGCAGGTTGGCGAAATCGAAGGTGCTGTGTGCGTCCGAATTGATGCTGATCAGCACGCCCTCCTCCTTCGCCATTTGGCAATAAGTGTCGAGCAGATCGAGGCGCTCGGGGTGCGCATTGAGCTCAAGGAAGCAGCCGCGTTTTTTGGCCTGGCGAATAATGCGCAGCATATCGACGTCATAAGGCTCGCGCTTTTCTATGAGCCGCCCTGTAGGGTGGGCGAGCAGGGTGAAACAGGGGTGCTCCATCGCGCGCAGAATGCGCTCCGTCTGCCTGGCGCGGGACAGGTCGAATTTGCTGTGCACCGCGCCCACGACCAGGTCGAGCCGCGCCAGCACGTTGTCCGGCAGATCGAGGCTGCCGTCTTCGAGGATATCCACCTCAATGCCTTTGAGCAGGGTAATGCCCGTAAGCTGCTCATTGAGTGCGTCGATCTCGTCGCACTGGCGTGCCAGGCGCAGCGGGTCGAGGCCGTGGGCCACGGTGAGGCGGCGCGAGTGCTCGGTGATGGCGAGATATTCAAAGCCCTGTGCCTGGGCTGCCAGTGCCATTTCGCGCAGGGTATTACGACCGTCGGTGGCCCTGGTGTGGACATGAAGGTCGCCGCGCAAGTCAGCCAGTTCCACCAACTGCGGCAGCCGCCCCGCATGTGCCGCCTCGATCTCGCCGCGGTCTTCACGCAACTCGGGCGGGATGTAAGGCAGCCCGACAGCACGATAGACGGATTCCTCGCTCTCGCCGGCGATACGGGCTTCACCCCGGTACACCCCGTATTCGTTGACCTTCAATCCGTGCTTCTGGGCGATGCGGCGGATGGCGATGTTGTGCGCCTTGGAACCGGTAAAGTATTGCAGCGCCGCACCGTAACTTTCTTCGGCCACTACGCGCAAATCAACCTGCAGGCCGCACTTGAGCATGACGCTGGCACGCTTGGCGCCGGCCGAGAGGACTTCCGCCACTTCGTCATAGGCGGTAAAGCGCTGCATGACCGGGCTGTCCGGCATCGCGGTGACGAGGATGTCGAGGTCGCCCACGGTTTCGCGCATGCGGCGGAAACTGCCGGCTATCGTCACTTGTTTTACCCCCGGCACTGCCGCGAGGCAGGTGCGCAATGCCTCGGCATATTGTGCGGCAACTGCCAGCTTGAAGCGGTGTGCCTGGCTGACGTGTGCCTCCACCGCCTGCAGGATGTTGAGCTCGGTCTTTTCGCCAAAGCCGGGTAGGGCGCGAATACGGCCATCGCGTGCGGCGCGGTAAAGCTGTTCGACAGTCTGCACTTCAAGGCCGTGGTGGAGCGCTTTCACCCGCTTGGGGCCGAGGCCGGGGATTTTCAGCAGTTCGGTGACGGCAGGCGGCAGTTCTGTGCGCAAGCGCTTCAGGAGGCTGCAACTCCCTGTGGCGACAATCTCCTGAATCCTGGCGGAAAGATCGTCGCCGATGCCGGGGAGCCGTTTCAGGTCGTCGCCTTTTTCCACCAGCATGCGCGCATCCTGGGACAGCTCGCCCAGGGTACGCGCGGCGTTACGGTAAGCGCGGATGCGGAAGGGATTCGCTCCCTGGATTTCGAGCAGGTCGGCGATCTCCTCGAAGATGGCGGCGATGTCGGCGTTATGGATCGGCAAGGGGAATTTCCATTAGACTCTGATCTTGCTCCAGCTCGCCGCTGCGCGGCAGGCGGGCTCGAATCCTGACGTGGCCACGCTCATTTCAGGTGCTGGTTGGCGTGGCTTGTCGCATGGTACTGATGATCTCCCGGAGTTCGTCGCCTTCGATGGTTTCTTTTTCCAGAAGCTTATGCGCCAGGGTGTCCAGGATGTCACGCTGCGCTTCCAGGACGGTGTGTGCGCGCTGGTGCGCCTCGGTCATGAGGGTGCGCACTTCCTGATCGATCTCGCGGGCCGTTTCCTCGCTGATCTCTCGACCGTATAAGGGCATGGTTTCTTCCAGGAATTGCGGGCGCTTGCCTGGCCCATAAGTCATCGGGCCAAGTTTCTCGCTCATGCCGTAGGCCGACACCATGCTGCGGGCCATGCTGGTGGCGCGTTCCAGGTCGTCCTGGGCGCCGGTGGAAATTTCCTGGAAGACCAGTTCTTCCGCCGTTCTTCCTGCGAGGAGAACAGTCAGCCTCTCAAGCAGCTCGGATCTCGTTATCAGATAGCGGTCCTGCGTGGGAAGCTGCAGCGTGTATCCAAGCGCCGCTATGCCCCGGGGAATAATGGAGATGCGGTGCACCCGGTCGGTGTGTGGCAGTGACTCCGCTACCAGGGCATGGCCGGATTCATGGTAGGCAATGACTTCCTGTTCTTTTTGGCTCATTACCCGGCGTTTCTTTTCCAATCCGGCGATGAGCCGGTTAATGGCTTCCTCAAAATCCTCCATCTCCACTGCGGACTTGTTGTGGCGTGCCGCAAGGAGCGCGGCCTCATTCACGACGTTGGCGAGGTCGGCGCCGACAAAGCCGGTAGTGCGTGCCGCCACCACCTTGATATCCACATCCTGGGCAAGCTTGATGCGCTTGCAATGCACCCGCAGGATATCTTCCCTGCCACGAATATCTGGCCGATCCACCAGCACATGGCGGTCGAAGCGGCCGGGACGCAACAAGGCGGGGTCGAGAATTTCCGGGCGGTTGGTGGCCGCCATGATGATTACCCCCTTGCGGGTGTCGAATCCATCCATCTCGACCAGCAGCTGCTGCAGGGTGTGTTCCCGTTCCTCGTGCCCTCCGGCCATCGGCGACACGCTGCGCACCTTGCCCAGGGCATCCAGCTCGTCGATGAAAATAATGCAGGGGGCCTTTTGCTGCGCCTGTTCAAAAAGGTCGCGCACCCGTGCGGCGCCGACGCCGACGAACATTTCCACGAACTCGGAGCCGCTCATGCTGAAAAACGGGACGCGTGCCTCGCCCGCCACCGCCCTTGCCAGGAGCGTCTTTCCCGTGCCCGGCGGCCCAACCAGCAGCACCCCCTTGGGGATGGTGCCGCCGAGGCGGCGGTATTTCTCCGGCTCGCGCAGGTAGTCGATAATTTCCCGCAACTCATCCTTGGCTTCATCCACCCCTGCAACGTCGTCAAACGTCACGCCCGTGTCCCTATCTACATATAACTTGGCCTTGCTTTGCCCGATGGAGAGAAGGTTGCGTTGTGCGCCGCCGAGCTTGTCGAGAATAAACTTCCAAAAAAGCAGCAGCAGCGCGATGGGGATGAGCCAGGACAAGATTAATGGGGCCCATTTACCCTCCAGCTCACCGCGGTACGGAACCCCTTTGGTTTCCAGCTCCTTGATCAGATCGGGATCATCGACCTTCACGGCCGTATAAATGCGGATTCCCTGTGCCTTGTCGTCCTTCGGAATGCCGCTAACGTACGAAGGGCCAAGTGTTACTTCCTGCAGGCGGCCTTCGCGCACCATGGCCTTGAATTCGCTGTAAGGAATCTGCTTCACCTGCGCCATCGGCAGGATAAGCGTGAACAGAACCCACACCAGCATCGCCAAGCCAAACAGCCACCAGACCGACTCGCGGGAGGGCGGGGGAAAGGATCGCGGCAGACCCTGCTTTTTTTTCGTGGGAATGGGCATGTTTCCTGGCAAACTGATTCAGACCAACCGGCGGCTGAGATGCAGTGTCCGTCATTAATTATCAAGTTTAATTGTAGTTAATTTGAGCGGCAGTCTCAGGATTTTGCCAATATTCCTGAACACAATATCCATCGCTACCGTCGGCACGTAAAATTCAGCGGCAAGATCAGTCTGCATTAATCCGGTTTGCAGAAGCTAAAAACCTCCTACTTGAGTCCGGGCAGCAATACGACAAGCCCGCTCGCAAGAATCTCTACCGCAACTGCAGCCAGTAACAATCCCATCAGCCGGATAGCAATGTTCACACCCGTTTCCCCGAGCCATTTACTTACAGGTGTTGCGAGCCTTAGTGCTAGCCAAGTAGTGAACGCAACCAACAGGCAGCATAGAATGATGATCCCAAGATGGCTTAGCGATGAACGCTCAGTCGCGTAGACGATGGTTGTGGATATTGCCCCGGGGCCTGAAAGAAGCGGTATCGCGAGTGGAACCACAGCAATATTTTCCTTGTTTTTGGCTTCTCTTGCTTCCTCCGGCGTCTGCTTTTCTCTGTTTGGTGCGGCATGCATCATGGAAATGGCCATCAACAGGATTAAGATCGCGCCTCCTACCTTAAATGAAGCGATGGTGATCCCGAATAAAGCAAGCAAAGGCTGACCAATGACTGCCGCCAGGACAAGCACCACAGCAACTGAAATGCTCGCTATACGTGCAATATGTTTCTTTTCTGCTTCGCTGTTGCTGGCTGTCATGCTGACGAACAGCGGCAGCGCGCTGACGGGATTGACAATAATCACGAGCGCCACAAAGATTTTTGCATAATCGGCCCAGTAGAGCATTTGAGTTTTTTTCTTCCGTTTAGCTTGGGGCTGTGGAATTGAAGGTGGAGTGAAGATTCAACATCACCGTTTGAGCGTTTTTTTGCCAGGTCGATCGGAAAAGCTGCGCCAACCCGCTACCCAAGGGTCCAGGATTTGCGCCCTCTTTTCCGCGCCACCATGAATAAGAGCCTGTTTCAGTGGGCTGACGAGCGCGGTCAGATCGGGTACGCGGGACCGTTCGGGCAAGCTCGGAGTCCTGCCCAGGTGCGGCATTCCGAGGCTACTCGGGCCGCATCTCGCCTCTGCGCATCCAGATGCCCCGTTCTTCGCAATGCAGCAGCTCGCTGCCACTCAGCACGGATTGGCCAATCGGGTAGGCCACATCGTTGAAATAACAGGCGCCCGCTTCGAGTTCCGAGTCAAGCGAGATCTCGTCATACTCATCGAAGATCGGGGATGTTTTGAGTTCGGGATCCGGGGCACCGACCCGGGGAAGATGACCAGTCATCTCTGCCTCCTATATGTGAGGTCTGCGGTTCAGCGCAGACAATAGACAACCGCATCCTGATCTGTCGCAAGCTACAGTGGCTGGACTCGGTTGTCGTGAATCTGGAGCGAGCGGCCTTTCAACGGCAGAGGCCAACCGCGCCCGCTTTATTCCTTGGGCGGTGCTTCCTGGGGCTCCATAC
>JAIOJM010000235.1 GCA_019911785.1 Sulfuricella sp.
AACCAAAGCTACTGCAGCAACAAAAGCGCCGGCTAAAAAAGCCGCCGCTGCAAAACCAGCCGCCAAGAAAACAGCAACCAAGGCCGCTGCCACCAAAACCGTAGCCAAAACAGCCGCTGCAAAACCAGCAGCTAAAAAGGCAACCCCAACCAAGACTACTGCAGCAAAAAAAGCGCCAACCACAAAAGCACCTGCGAAAAAAGTTGCAGCCAAACCCGCTGCCAAGCCTGCAGCTAAAAAAACTGCCGCCAAACCCGCAGCCGCCGCCGCGGGGAAGTAGTCAACTCTAGATCAGCATAACGGCGGGCTTTAACCCCGCCGTTATGCTTTATTTTTCCCCATCAAGATTCTCCCTCCGCTCAAAGAACATTCCCCCGCAATATTGACCGACCGGTCAGTCAGTGCTAATTTGTCTTTTGTTTTCCTGACTTAGCGAGACCGGCTGTGCCTCTGGTTGAACCCATCCCCAACTTGTCTGCGACGGGCCCGGATGCGGTCGAGCGTATCCTGGCCGCAGCCAAGGATCTGTTTGCCGAATCCGGCTTCAACGCGGTATCGATGAATGCCATCGCGGAGCACGCCGGGGTCAGCAAAGCCAATGTCTTTCATCACTTCAAATCGAAGAACGCGCTTTATCTCGAAGTGCTGAAAACCGCCTGCAGCGAATCCGGCAGTCAGATCGATCAACTCGGCAGCGGCTCTGGCACCTTGGTCGAACGCCTGCGCGACTTCTCGCAATCGCACCTGGCCAACATCCTGCGTGACGAAAAAATCTCCCGGCTGATCCAGCGCGACTTGCTGGAAAACGGCCCGCAACGCGGCAAGGAATTCGCCGAGCAGGTGTTCGGCCAGAATTTCGCGCGCCTGGTGGAGATCCTGCGCACCGGCCAGAAAAAAGATGAACTGCACAAAGGCATCGATCCCGCCATGCTGGCCACCCTGCTGATCGGCGCCGACGTGTTCTTTTTCCAGTCGCGCGAGGTGCTGCGCCATTTCCCGGACGTCAGCTTCACCGATACGCCGGAAAGTTACAGTGCAATGCTGGTCGATATTCTGCTACGCGGCATTCTGCCCCAACCCTGATGAACCCCTGGACTAACAACATGCGAACAACCCCATCGATCCTGATCCCCTGCCTGCTTGGCGCAGCCCTGCTGCTGCCGGGGTGCACCAAGAAGCCCGAAGAGCAGAAGAAAGGCCCGCCGCCGGCGATCATCACTGTCACCCAGGCGCAATCCCGCACCATGCAGGTGCTGGAGCAGTCGGTCGGCGAGGCGGACAGCTCCACTGCGCCCAAGGTGGGCGCCGAAGTGGCGGGACGCATTATCAAAGTCCATGTGGAAATCGGTGCGCCGGTCAGGAAGGGGCAACTGCTGGCCGAAATCGATGCCACCGATTTTTCCGCCGACGAGAAGCGCTTGGAAGCCCAGGCAACCAGCCAGCGCAAGCTCACCGAACGCTATCGCGAATTGGCCGGGAAGGGCTTTGTTTCGCCCTCCCTGCTGGAAGGTTACGAAGCCCAGAACGTCGCCGCGCGCGAACAGTACGCCCGTGCCGCCAAAAATCTTTCCCGCACCCGCATCGTGTCGCCGGTGGATGGCCGGGTCGACAACCGCATGGTTTCGGTGGGCGACTGGATCGATCTCGGCAAGCCGGTCTTCCAGCTTTCCACCAGCGAAAATCTGCGCATCCGCCTGCCTTTCCCTGAAACCGCAGCGCAGCGCATCAAGGTTGGCCAGGTGGTCAAGCTTTCCACGCCTACCGCGCCGGACGCGACGGTGACCGGCAAGATCGAACAGGTGCGGCCGATGGTGGGCAGCACCAATCGCGCCTTCGACGCCGTGGTGGAAGTGAAGAATCCGGGCGGCTGGAAACCCGGCGCTTCGGTCAACGGGGCAGTCGTCGTCGAGGAGCACGCAGAAGCAGTCAGCGTGCCGGAAGTAAGCGTGGTGCTGCGGCCTGCCGGCAAGGTGGTCTACGTGATCGAGAATGGCAAGGCCGTTCAGCATGTCGTCACCACCGGCGTCACCCAGAACGGTCAGGTGGAAATCCTGCAAGGGCTCCAGGCGGGCGCAACGGTAGCCGTGGACGGCGCGGGCTTCCTCACTGACAAGGCTGCGGTCAGCGTGAAGGTAGCGAACGGCAAAAAAGGCGAGCAGAAATGACCCTGCCCGAACTTTCCATCAAGCGCCATGTGCTGGCGTTCATGCTGTCGGCGGTGCTGGTACTGTTCGGCTACATCAGCTACCAGCGCATCGGCATGGATCGCTTTCCCCTTATCGAGTTTCCCATTGTCTCGATCTCCACCACGCTGAAGGGCGCCAACCCCGACATCGTCGACGCCAGCGTCACCAACGTGATCGAGACGTCGATCAACAGCGTGCCCGGCATCGAACACATCCAGTCCACCTCTTCGCCCGGCGTGTCGGTGATCAACATCACCTTCAGCCTGGACAAGAAAGTCGATGTCGCCTTCAACGAGGTGCAGGCCAAGGTCAACCAGGTCTTGCGCCGCTTGCCCAAGGATGCCGACCCGCCCGTCGTCGCCAAGGTCGAGACCAACGCCATGCCGATCATGTGGCTGGCGCTGCGCGGCGACCGTACCCAGCAGCAGCTCAACCAGTACGCTCTCAACACCATCAAGAAGCGCCTGGAAACCATCAATGGCGTAGGCGAAGTGCGCTTGGGCGGACGCCGTGACCGTACCATCCGGGTCAATCTGTTGCCGGCGAAAATGACCGCATTCAAGGTCACCGCCCAGGATATCAACACCGCCTTTGCCAACGAGCACGTCCAGCTTGCCGGCGGTTTCCTGGTGGGGCAGAAGACCGAAAACCTGATCAAGCTCGACCTGGAATTTCACCGCCTCGACGATCTGGCAAAAATGATCGTTGCCTACCGCGACGGCTCACCGGTGCGCCTTAAAGATATCGCCGAAATCGAGGATGCCCTGGCCGATTACCGGCAGCTCGCGCGCTTCATGGGCAAGACCACCATTGGCCTGGGCATCGTCAAGGTCACCAACACCAACACCGTGGCGATTGTCGATGCGATCAAGAAGCGCCTGGAAACCGAGATCATCCCGCAACTGCCGCCGGGCATGACGCTCGACGTCGTCTCCAACGATGCGATCTTCATTCAGGAAATCGTCGATTCGCTGAAGGAGCATCTGATCGAAGGCACCCTGCTGGCGTCTCTGATCGTCTGGCTGTTCCTGCGCAGCATGCGCTCCACCCTGATCATCGCCACCGCCATCCCGGTGTCGCTGATGGGCGCGGTGGCGGTGATCTACTTCTTCGGTTACACCCTCAATTCGCTCACCATGCTCGCCCTGTTGCTGCTGATCGGCGTGGTGGTGGACGACGCCATCGTGGTGCTTGAGAATATCTTCCGCCACCGCGAGGAAATCGACGCCGACCCAGTCACGGCCGCGGTCAACGGCAGCCGCGAAGTGATGTTCGCGGTGATCGCCGCAACGCTGTCCCTGGTGTCGATTTTCGCGCCGGTGATGTTTCTCGGCGGCATCATCGGACAGTTCTTCAAATCCTTCGCGGTGGTGGTGACCTTCGGCGTGCTGGTGTCCCTGTTCGTGTCGCTCACGCTGACGCCGATGCTGTGCTCGCGCTACCTCAAAGTGGAAAAGCAGCACGGACGCCTGTATTACCTCCTGGATCGTTTCTTTCACGGCATGGACAACCTGTACCGCTACCTGCTCGACAAGGCGCTGCGTCACCGCTGGAAGGTGGTGGCGCTGACCCTGGCGACCGTGGTGGCGAGCAGCTATTTCTTCATCAACGTGGGCAAGACTTTCGTCCCCGAAGAGGACGAAGGCCGCTTCCTGATTAACCTGCGTACCCCGCTCGGCTCCAGCATCGAATACACCGACAGCCGTCTGCGCATGGTCGAGGAACTGCTGTTCCGCCACAAGGAAATCGTCACCGAGTTTGCCCTGATCGGCCTCGGCAGTGCGGGACAGGTCAACCAGGGGATGGTGGTGGTGCGCATGGCGCCGCGCGGCGAGCGGAAAATCAAGCAGCAGGACGTGATCCCCGTGATCCGCAAGGAGCTGGCGCAAATCCCCGGTGCGCGCGCTTTCGCCGCGCCCTATCCGATGGTCGGCGGCCAGCGCGGCGAGCCCTTGCAGTTCGTTATCAACGGCCCCAATCTCGATGAAGTGGGACGCCTGGCCAAGACACTGCAGCAAACCCTTTCGGCCGATCCCGGCCTGGGGCGCATGGACCTCGATTTGCAGCTCGACCTGCCGCAGCTCGTCCTCGACCCCGACCGCACCCGGATTGCCTCCGCAGGACTGACGACCCAGGACGTGGCGCTGGCGCTCAACATGCTCTCCGGCGGCGTGGACATCGCCAAATTCAACGACGTGCCGGGCGATGGTCAGCGCTACGATATCCGGGTCAAAGCCAGGGACGGCGAATTCCGGCAGTCTTCCGACCTGAACAAGGTTTACCTGCGTTCCCGCGACGGGTCGCTGGTGCGCCTGGACACCGTGGCGAACGTGAAGCAGACCCTGGGACCCGCAGTGATCGGACGCTTCGACCTGCAATATGCCGCCACCTTCTACGGCACACCCACGATCCCGCTCGGCGATGCGGTGGACAAGGTGAAAGCCGCCACTGCGGAGATGCTGCCAATGGGCTATACAATAAAAATGATCGGCCAGGCGGAAGAATTCGGCAAGACCGTGCAGTACATGATCTTCGCCTTTTCCCTGGCGATGGTCCTGCTCTACATGGTGCTGGCGAGCCAGTTCAACTCCTTCATCCAGCCCTTCATCATCATGGTGGCGCAGCCGCTCGCCATCATCGGCGGGGTGATGGCCTTGTGGCTGTTCAACCACACCCTCAACATCTACTCGATGATCGGCCTGGTGCTGCTGATCGG
>JAIOJM010000236.1 GCA_019911785.1 Sulfuricella sp.
TGGGTCGCATTGCCAGTGTGACCGCCACGGGTGACGATGTAGCCGCCTTCCAGCTCCAGTTGTCCCTGGAACAGTTCGGTGTTGGGCTTGTGGCCGATGGCGATGAAGATGCCCTGCAGCGGGATATCCTTGGTGCTGCCGTCCTTCACATTCTTGATGCGCATGCCGGTCACGCCGGTCTTGTCGCCCAGCACCTCATCCAGTTCGCAGAATGCCTCGAGGCTGATGTTGCCGTTCCTGATCCTGTCGTGCAGCTTGTCGACCATGATCTTTTCTGCCTTGAAGGTGTCGCGGCGGTGCACCAGCGTGACATGCCTGGCGATGTTGGACAGGTACAGGGCCTCTTCGATGGCGGAATTGCCGCCGCCGATCACGGCGACGTCCTGGTTCCTGTAGAAGAAACCGTCGCAGGTGGCGCAGCCGGACACGCCCTTGCCCATGAACGCCGCTTCGGATGGCAGTCCGAGGTACTTGGCGGAGGCGCCGGTGGCGATAATCAGCGCGTCGCAGGTATAGGTGCCTGCGTCGCCGATCAGGGTAAATGGCCTCTCGGTGAGCTTGGCGGTGTGGATCTGGTCGAAAATGATTTCGGTGTTGAAGCGCTCGGCATGTTTCTGGAAGCGCTCCATCAGTTCCGGTCCCTGCACGCCCATCACGTCGGCGGGCCAGTTGTCCACTTCGGTGGTGGTGGTGAGCTGGCCCCCTTGCTGCATGCCGGTGATCATCACCGGATTCAGGTTGGCGCGGGCGGCGTAGATGGCGGCGGTGTAGCCGGCGGGGCCGGAGCCGAGAATTAGTAATTTGCAGTGTTTCACGGACATCTTGAGTATTCTCCCGAAAAAATGAAGGTTATCGCAAAGGTCAAAATATTGCCACTCCCGAGGAGGCTTGGGGAAAATGGTTATTCCAATAATTAGAATTATTCTAACATGGTTTGTCGGGCAGGTATTGCTATAATCGTTGCGTCATACCACACGTCAAAATAATGGCTCTCAACACCAAACCTTCTTATAGCCAGAATTCCCGGGGCACGAACCGCAGGGCTCCCCCCGAGCCGCTCTCGCCGAAACTGTCCGGCCTGCTCCGCGAAACGCGCTGGCTGGCGGTAGTGGTTTTTGCGCTGTATCTGGCCATCGTCCTGTTCACCTACGACCACGGCGATCCGGGCTGGTCGCACAGCGGCAGCCGGCTGACCGTTCAAAATTCAGGCGGCGAGCTGGGCGCCTGGCTGGCGGACATGCTGCTCTACGTGTTCGGGTTTTCCGCCTACTGGTGGGTGATTTTCTCGCTCTACGTGGTGTGGTGGGGCTATCGCCGCATCGAAAGCGCGGCGCAGTCCGACCGGCGTTCCCTGTTCATTGCGGTTATTGGTTTTGTCCTTCTCCTGCTTGCCAGCAGCGGCTTGGAAGCCTTGCGCCTGTACAGCCTCAAGGCTGCCCTGCCGCTGGCGCCGGGCGGCATGCTTGGGTCGGTCATCAGCGGTTCCTTGTCCAGGTCCCTGGGCTTCACCGGCGCAACACTGGCGCTGCTGTCGACGATGGCGGTGGGCTTCAGCCTGTTCACCGGCATCTCCTGGCTGAAATTCATGGAAGGCCTCGGCGGCGCCATGGAAAACAGCACTCTGTGGATCATCCAGACCTGGGATGCCTGGCAGGATCGGCGCGCCGGTTCGGTCGCACTGAACAAGCGCGAGGAGCTCGTGGCGGAAGAGAAAAAGCGTTTCGATGACCACAAGCCGGTCCACATCGAGCCGCCGCAGATGGTCATCCCCCAGATACCGCTTACCGAGCGCGAAGTGCAGGCGCCGCTGTTCGATAACCTGCCGGATTCGCCCTTGCCCCCGCTGAATCTGCTGGACGAGGCGGAAGCCGATACCGAAACGCTCAGCCCGGATACCCTGGAATACACCTCGCGCCTGATCGAGCGCAAGCTGGCCGATTTCGGGGTCGAGGTAAAAGTCATCGCCGCCTATCCCGGCCCGGTGATCACGCGCTACGAGATCGAACCGGCGGTGGGCGTGAAGGGCAGCCAGATCACCAACCTGGTCAGGGATCTGGCGCGCGCCCTGTCGGTGGTCAGCATCCGCCTGGTGGAAACCATCCCCGGCAAGAACTGCATGGGGCTGGAAATTCCCAATCCCAAGCGGCAGGTGGTGCGCCTGCGCGAGAT
>JAIOJM010000237.1 GCA_019911785.1 Sulfuricella sp.
GCCCTTGCGTTGAAACTTTGGATGGCCGCCCTGTTTCTTGAAGAAGCGCTGGAAGGAGGCATCCAGGTCGATCAGCGTCGCTTGCAGGGCGTGAACCGGCGCTTCCTTCAGGAAGCCGAATTCCTCGCTGTTGCGCCAGGTGGTCAGCCATTTCCGCGTCTCGTGATGATTGGCGTAGGCTTCGCCGCGCTCATGCCGTGCTTGCAGCTCGGCCAAGGCCTTGTTCCAGACGAAGCGGCGACACCCGGCAAAACGGCGCAGCAAAGCCGCCTGCTTCGCGCCGGGGCGAAGCAGGTATTTAAATCCCTGCCGGATTGTAATATCGCTCATGCCTTAAAACCCAAAACCATGGATGCCTGCTGCACCCGCACTATCCTTCCCTGCCCTGAAGTGGCGAGGGTTGCCGTGCAATTTGCTCAACGACGCCTTCCTGCTTGCGTGGCGCCACATCATCGAGGCGCACGTACTTGTTGTCTATGATCGCAGCGCCGCAGAATGGCTTGCCAATGTATGGCACCGGGACTTCGGCCGGCACGCCTGCCACGAGTCTTGGGATTACGCAGTAATTCCCGGTCTCGCTGGCCAAGCTGGTCAATGGCAGCAGGGCGATTGCTGCAGCGATTACTTTTCGCATTTAAGGGTCTTGTATGCCTTGTCCTGCGCGGACGCAGATTTGGCGATGACCGCGCACTCGTCGGCTTTTTCTGCGGCGTTGACGAGTCCATAGAGCATGGAGGGAACTGCTAGGATGGCGAGAACCAGGAAAAAACTTCCGGGGATACGACGACTTTGACCCATGATGCACCTCATATCAGACTTTTCAGAGATGATCCCCCTCGGGCGTGCGCTGGTCACGCTAGTAATGCTGCGCTGTTGGCCTAGTTAACAGCAGATATGGGGTTTTGACGTCGTATTTTTCGTATTCCATGTGGGTTGAAGATACAATTCGGGCATGATCCCGCTTAGAATTTTCCGCGCGCTCCTTCTCCTTTTCACTGTGAGCGGAGTCCTGGCCCTGGCAGACAATGCTCTGGCGGTGAATAACGTCCACGAACAATATGTGAAAGTGCTCACCGGCTTTCTGGCGGGCGGCGTGGTCTTTTTCCTGGCCTACGAAGGGGGGAGAGTGCTCCGCTTTTGCGGGAAAGGTCTGGTGTCTGATGCTACGCGGGAGGGACATATCAACCGTGCTTTGGGAGAAATCGGCCGCAATGATGCCGGTGTCCAGGTATCCCTGGTTGAGACCGATTCCTTTCTTGCCAGCACCGTGCGGGAGGGTAGGGGGCATCGAATGTTCATCAGCACATGTATCGTTGATTCCCTGTCGCCGGTTGCTTTGCGAGGCGTCCTGGCGCATGAACTTGGCCACGTCGAAAGCGCTCACCCCATTAAGCTGGCTGTCCTGTTGGGGCTGCTTGCAGCCGTCAAGTTGTCCGTCGGCGTGCCGCTCGGTGCCGTATTGGCCATCCTTGTGGCCTTTCTTTTTATGTTGAGGGAATGGGAGTGCGTTGCGGACTCACACGCGGTTGATTCGGCAGGGCAAGGGGCGGTTCTGTCTGCTTTTGAAGAATACCGGGTGATTGCTGGCGATAGGAAGATTGGCCGGATTGAGGAGTGGTTTTCAGGACACCCCAGCACACAGCGACGTATCGCGGCCGTTAACCGAAAGTGAGGATATGGTGAAGATATTGAACCGACTGCTTGTACTGTTCTGCGCCACGACTGGTTCCGCTTTGGCGCAGGACGCCGAGAGTTATTACACATACCGACGGCCGGCGCCATCTCAGGCATCACCCTCCGCACACGGCAATATCCGGTCCTACGGATACACGAGCAAGGTGATTCGTGAGGCCGGTCCGGTTGGCAAAACCCTGGTTGGCAAGGTGAGTGGGCCGAGTGCGCGTCCGGCTAAGGCCGGTGGACTGGCCACAGGGAAAGAAGGTGCGGAAACGGGTGCCATGCTCGAAAAAACCACCGATGGCGCGGACCAGGCGTCAGATACTCACGACCGCTCGGCTGTTAGCCATCCTACAGTGACGTTGCCGCCTAACATGGAGCGCGGTGTCCGCGAACTGGAGGAGAGCGTTGGCGAGCTCCCTGGCTATACGTCAGCTATGTCCAAACATGTTCAGCAGAATGGATTGCGTGGTTTTCTTGCCGTGACGCCAGAACTGAAGGCACAGGGCCAGTCTTTAGGCGGTCGGATGGGTGGAGGAATTCTCGGGATCATGACGGATGTTGGAAAAGAGATGGCCACTCAAACCACTCCTGAGCGGCCAGCTAAATAAAAGGTGCGATTAAAGTCCCCCATAGGGGATCCGTAAATCCCTCGCCTTTAGGCGAAGGGGAAGTAAAATATCGGAATGAGAGATTATAAGTCAGGCAGTCACACGGTGTGGGACTGCAAATATCATCTGGTATGGATTACCAAGTACCGATATCCGGTGTTGGTGGGAGATGTTGGCCAAAGGGCGAGAGAATTGCTCAGAGAGATAGCGCGAAGCATGGAGATGACGATCTACGCAGGAGCGATCAACCGAGATCATGTACACATGTTGATAGGAATACCACCACACATATCGGTATCGAAGGCAGTGCAATATCTGAAGGGGAAGAGCTCACACAAGATGTTATCGGAATTTCCGAGCCTGAAGAAACGTTACTGGGGCCAGCACTTGTGGGGCAGGGGATACTGGGTCTCGTCGAGTGGCAATGTAACCGATGAGGTATGGAAGAAGTACATCGAAACTCAGAAGCCGGAGGAACCGGATGATAATTTCCACGTGGTGTAAGTCGGCCAAAGGCCGACATAATTACCGGCTTGAGCCGTAACTTTAAGCCCTCGCCTTTAGGCGAGGGTAGTTAACCCCGGTTGCAATATCGTCAACGACTCCGGCCATTTGACCATGGCGTGACCATGCGGTTTGGCATCTTAGCCTATCCGTTAAGTTGCACCAGGCTCATGGGCGAACTCGATCCATTTGCGTGAAACTTTCATGGCAGTCCTTTCCTATCTTCTGATGATAAGGCTCGCGTTCACAGCTCGCTGGCAGCGGCGGTATTTTTCCGCTTCCGCCAGCCGGTTATCTGAATAACCTCCGCGCTGGTTCGTGCGATACGCCGGGGTTGAGTAGACGACAGTGTGGGCACTGGCCAGTCCGGCAGTTGGATGGTCTGGACGCCTGGCAGGGGTTTCAGGAGGTAGAAAAGGATGGCCAGAACCATGCCCAGCCCGAGTGCCAGAATGCCGAGAATAAGCGTCGTTGCGTTCGGGGCCAACAGACCGACCGCGATGGCACCCGTAAGCCCAGCCATGGCGATCACGATGAGACGACGAAAGAAGATTATCATCTGTCTTGCCTTTCTGGTCGCCAGTTGCCCGGCTACGCTGTAAAAGTGGCTGAGCAAGTGGAAAAACATGGAATAGCTGGTCTGGCCTACGAAAGTCCTGAAATGAAGAAGGCTGGACGTGATCTGGGCATGGATATAGGCAGTGGGATTCGGCACTTTGCCATTGCCCTGAGCAAGGACATGGTAGCAGCTGTCGCATCAGCGCGGCAATACAACTGATCAACTGCAGCGGGTAAAAGAAAGCCGGCGTTTCCGCCGGCTAATGATGCACGATTCCTGCCAAGGAAAATCGACGCCCCAGCGATCCCAAGTGTGTAGAATTTGGTATGTAACAAGAGCACACACAGATTACCTTAAAATGTTTGTGTACTCAAGATGAGTACACAACTTTACGACGAGACTAAAAAGGCTAGCAAACATGGATGAAGAAGAATCCACCATGGACCAGGAGCGCAACCAAAGACATGTTGGTCTTTTGGATGCCCTTAATGTGCGCTTCAGCATGAACGATCGTGAGGTTGCTGATCTCTTAATGACTAAGAAAGGCATCGTCTGCGATGTCCGTGGCGGTCGGCGTGATTTGACCTTCCAGCAGGAGCTTAGGGCATATAGCCATCTTGGGTATGCGTGGGCTCGTGCGGCCATGCTGAAGTTGCTGCCGGATGAGGTCCAGGAAAACTTGCTTGAACTGGACAATGCCAGAACTAAGGCTGGCGTCGAAGAACTGAAGGATGCCGGACAGGATAAGACAAGCGGGTCGCAAAAGTATAAGTCTGGGCCGGCTATGTGAAGACTGCGGACTTGAAGCCTGTCTGGCCTTCAAGGTAACAACAGCCGCTGGTTACTATGCCACCTGTGGCGAAGGCTGTCTGAAAGGCAGCCGCTTTATCTGCCTGCACTCTTCATTTCTGCTGTCTTCCTGTTTGGGTCTGAGCTGAAAGGTGACAAAAAGACGGCGGGGGGTTTTGTGGCAATAAGCAAAAACGGGGCTGCGTATTTTTAAGATATTTTTCCTTGTTTTTAGAACCTTGTTTTTAAGCGAGGGCGTTATCTCTGAAAGCCTTGCCAGTAGCGGGTTTCGGGATGTCCGGTTTTCCCAATAGTGACAAACAGACGGCGGGGGTGACAAACAGACGGTCAGGGGTGACACCAAGGCGGTAAACGGTGACGCCGAGACGGTAATATCCACAGGAACCGGTTGCCATTTGCCATTTTCAGCTATAAAGTGACTACACAAAATCTTCGTCACCGCGGCTATGGCTAAATCCACAAAAGAGAGTGCACCAGATATGCCAAGCCTGTCTGATGCGCTTTCGGATCATCTGATTAGCAAGTCGAATTCGCTAGTCAGGGCGTCGTACAAACTCTCGCTCCAGGAACAGCGGTTAATCCTGGCTGCGATCAGCAAGCTGGATTCCCGAAAACTTGGCATTCGTCCAGGTCATGATCAATCACATGTGCGTATTACGGCTGCTGAGTTTGCCGAAACCTTCGGCATTTCCACAAAAAATGCGTACGATGAACTGAGATCGGCGACCAATGATCTGTTCGAGAGAAAAATCACCGAGATCGATGGCAAGCAGACCACGAAACTGCGATGGGTCAGCAAGGTGCGTTATCACGATGGCGAAGGGTGGGCGGATCTTACTTTTGCCCAGGATATCCTGCCGTATTTGACCCTGCTGAGAAAACAATTCACTTCTTACAAACTCAAGCAGGTTGCGGGTCTCCGAAGTGTTTACAGCATCCGCATCTTCGAGCTGTGTGCCCAGTTTGCCGAAACAGGTTTGCTGCGCATTTCTCTGGCTGACCTTATCACGAGCCTAGACCTTCCTTACACTCGCTACATTGATATCGTACGACGCGTTATTCAGCCTGCTGTCGATGAGCTGCGTGTGAAATCCAATCTTGAAATCATCTGGCGGCCGATTAAAGAGGGTAGGGCGGTCAAAACTATTGAATTTCAATTTCACGAAGCCGCGCAACAAAAGCTCGAACTGGAGACCCCGCTTCCCGAATAGTGACAAAAAGACGGTCGTCTAATGTTGGCGCCCACTCTCCTGTGATCACTCATTGCATATAGGGAATCCATTTTTGGGTATGAGCTTAAAGTGACAGAAAGACGGTCAAGGTATGTGGCCGCCGATATGGGCGCACACTACCGTGTAACCTCCTGTTAATCAATGCATATCAATGGCTGTTTACACCTGGCTGCGCTTGAAAGGTGACAAAAAGACGGTTATTACGGTGACAAAAAGACGGCAAACGCCAGGTTGCGATCTGGGTTGACGAAGGCCAGGAACGCGAGATCAAAAGTCTGCTTGCCTGCGAGCGTCTGGCGCCGCAAAATGGGACAACGCTGTCAGTGCTTCGCTTCCCCTAGCCCACTGCATACATTCCCCAGCACCCCCACAAAGATCTCCAGGCTATCGGCCAGCATTTTGGCCTGTTCGTCATTGGGCACATCTGCTTCCAGCGTGGACAGAGTTTCCTCCAGCGGGATTTCTCCGTATTTGCCCTGGTAATGTGCTAGATTCATCGCAAGCAGTTGGGCGCACTCCGCCAGTTGGTCCTTGGTGGCTTGTTCGATGAGCTGGATGGCCAGCGTGTTGTACTGGTCGAATAGGGAAAGATCTGCCATGACGATTATCGATGCTGAAAAAACCTTACTTTACCTTATTTAGCCATGCTCTTTCTGTTGCCGTTCTGCTGCTGGCTGCGGTCTCAACAAGCTTCGCCGAGAATGCGGATTTCTCGCAATGCCGGCAGATGTTCGTTAATGGCCAACCCCCGACATTTCATAATCAAGCCATGGTGCCGAGGGCGCTATGTTACAGCAGCTTCGCGATCCTGCATTCCGGAAAAAGATACACACCGATTTATGTGGCGGAACGACTCAACAAAACACAGGTTGAAGCCAAAGTGGCCCGGGCGACACGATTTTTTGCGGATGTCAGCCTGCCACGCGCGGAACGTGCCGAGTTAGAGGATTACAAGGATTCAGGCATGGATCGGGCCCATATGACCCCGGCTGGCGATATGGCAACGGAAGAGTCAATGGCGCAAAGTTTCTCACTGGCGAACATGGTGCCGCAATATCCTGTCAACAACCGCAAGTCATGGGCCAGTATTGAAAAGGCTACCCGCAAATATGTGATGCGTGCTGCCGGGGATGTTTTTGTGATGACTGGTCCGGTGTTCGCGCCAAATCCCCCGACGATTGGATTAAACAAGGTCTGGGTTCCCCAATATCTATTCAAATTGGTCTACGATCCCTCTACTCGGCGGGCATGGGTACACTGGTACACCAATGCCGATGATGCGCGCGTGGGAAAGCCGATCAGCTATGAAGTGAACTGGTTCGTCGAACTGGGATTGATTTTATGCCGGGAGCTATCCGGAAATGACTGATTTACCATCAAGCGTATCGCTCACACTTCAATACACCGGATCGTCTGCAAGGAGCTCTGGGCATCCACGCGGTTTCCACCTCAAAGTTCACAGCGCATATCCAATGCGATCCGTGTTTCGCCTCGACCGCCACCTACAGCACTGCTCCCAGGCAGTTTCGACGTGGTGCTGCTGGTCTGGCCGAACCTCGACACGCCGGTCGGCGAACAAGTCGCTCACACCATGCGCTCCGGACAGCTTACGATTCTCGAAGGCGAAGAGAAAGGCGGCAGATATTGAGGAAAAAAATGACCGAGGCGCCCATTAGCACGCCACCACAGACTTACATGGATATCATCGGCCCGCTGATCGACAAAGCGCGGGGTTTTCTGGAGGAGGGTGAAAAGCTTCAGGCGATGGCGTTCGTTGGCAACCTGACCACCAAGCAAGTCATCCCGGTGATGATTCAACCGGGAAGCGGGGAGGACAAAGATCAGTCTGCGCGGACGATCCAGTCGGCGGCGTTGGCATTGGGGGCTGATTTCGTGTTCGCGATCATGGAAGCATGGACGCTTCGGCCAGACAAAATATCGAAGATGAACGCGATCCTCGACAAGTATGGAAGCATTGGCGCCTCGCCCTACGCGATAGATACGTGCTCGTTTACACTGGAAACGAGGCATGGGTTGTGGGCCGCACAACCGCAGATCAAGCCCAAGGGGATTTCCAAGAAGAAACGAACCATTGGGGAAGTCGAGTTCCGCTATTTCACGGAAGTTGAAGGCCGATTTGCACGCCTGCTACCCAAGAAGGAAGGCGACGAGCCACCAACGATTTTACATTGAGGGATGAAGTTAGATTCCCTCTTTGCTATCGATGGTCGGGAATCCACCTGTCAAATTACGGTTTTCCTCCTGCCGTATTAGTTCCTATGACTCAAGATATCCCGCAAACTATTAATTTGGCCGACTACGCGCCGCCCACTTTTTTGATTGACACGGTAGATGTTGACGTCAATTTCCAGAGCGGAGAAGCTCTGGTGACGGCGCAGCTGTCAGTACGCAGCAACCCGGAGGTGAAGACGTTCAATGTGCCAGTTGGTACTCGATGGCTAGGAATTGGAGTTGATCGCCGTAAGCCTCGACGGCGTGCTCATTGCCCCCAATCGTTACCGCTTAAGCACTGGCCATCTGACTCTGGTCGATCTGCCCGATGCCTTCCACCTAGCGGCCTGTCGGACTTGACCTGAATTCCAAAGAGCTGCCGCGCACACGGGACGCGATTTGTTTCATTTTATGCGTTATGGCACCAGAGCCCTTCAAGAGCAGGAGGATTTGGTCTGAATTGCCGGGGATGTTGCGGTTGTATGATTTTTGGAAATCATGTCGAGTACATAGTTTTCCGGCTCCGAACAAAGAATGGTTTCCCGTTTTATGACTTGATTGGACGCACCACTCACCGGCCGAGGCTGATCATGGTCAGTACCGTTGAATCCGGTAACCTTACAGACTGCGTGGTGACATCAAGCCGGTAAGCTTCACGTCCTGATACCCAGCGGTTAGCCGGTTCTGTTTTGGGTCGGGTCATTCCGCTTCCGCCCCCAAACGCCATTCCGAAGGCGTCGGTATCGTGGTGAAGCTCAGAAAGCACATAGAACTCGAACGGAAAGGAGCGGCTTCGCTGGTGCCACGCAAGTTTTGACTGTGAGTGACAAGCCAGACAGACAGGGCCGGTGGCTCGTTTGACCAGTTTGATCGCCGCAGCGGTCAGGCTGGCGTTGAACTCCTTGTGGAGCAGGGCAGCCACCTCCAGCGTAATTTTCCGCCCCTGCAGCCACGGGTCCACGAGGTACGTTGGCAAAATAAGCTGGCTTGCGTACCCATTGGCGTGAGCCTCAACGGACTTAGCTTCCGAGTTTTGGGGGCCGATGTCCTCCTTCGCGCACAGAAACGAGCCCGTTTTCCGGTCACAGATCCAATGGGCCAGCTCATGGGCAAGGGAGAAGCGCTGGCGGCCATCGTTGCTATTCGAGCTGACGCTGATGATGGCATTATCCCCTCGTGCGACCAGACGGGCCTCACAGCCACCCAGTGGGCGGTATTTTACTTCGGCCCCATTGTCGTTCGCGATGGCATCCAGATCAATTTGCGTTGGCTTGGTTATGCCATAGTTCCAGAGCAGACGCTCGGCGGGAGAAATCTGTTGAGGGTCAATGATCATGGTCGTCTGGCTTGATTGCTCCCATGGCCACCAAGTCATCGTAGAGGCTCAACCAGTCGTCGTCCGTTTGCTTTTTCCCTCCCCGGAAGGCCAGCCCAAGGTCACGATCCGCCTGAAAGATGTCTTGAACGATTTGTTTGATCTTCTCCATGGGGGGGCGTGCAGCGAGTGGACTCCGCGTGCTCGGTCTTGATTGCATGCGTTCCTTCGCCAATACCATGCGATGTCGCAGGGCGGCAGCGGCGGATTCCTGCATGACAGTGCCAACTAATGCGGCAACCGCATCCAGATCCTTACCTTCGTCTATGGCCTCCTGCAGCAGCTGCTCGTCGGTTGTGGCCATCAAGTCATCCAGGGCTGCTTCACGAAGTGCCGCAAGCTCACTGCGAGTCTTCGAAGAATTCATGGTTTTCTCTTCTCTGGAAACAATTTATCAAGGCCACGCCGGAACCGTTTCCGTGCTGTTTCGTACTGGGTTTGCGCCATTCCCGAAAGCTCACGGATTTCGGATACCGATAATTCATCCTTGTGGCCCATAATGACCCAAGTTACTTCACTGTCCACTGAAAAATAGGCGTCTATCTTGCTGACGATCTCTTTGGCCCGGTCTTGCCGTTCGCTGGTTTCCTCCAGTTCAAGGGCTTGGGTGAGCACGTCTACGTGGTGATGCTCAAACCGCCCCAGAACTTCTTCGGCGCTGGCTGTTTCCGTTGCCATGGCCTCCATGTAATCGGTTCTCGTCTGGACGGATGATTCCCGCGAATCATTGGCCAGCCCCTGAATCGTCTTGATCATATAGGCGATGAATGGGATATTCTTGGGCCAATGGCGCCCCTTCTCGTCGCTGGCAGCGTTCATCGTCCGGACAATCGCTTCGTTAATGATTTCCTCTGGATCCTGGTACTCGGAACCCGGCAAACAATATTTGGCCGCTTTGAGAATGCGGTAGAGCTCTACCTTCGAGAGTGCGCCGATGGCCTGGCGAACATCTTCAGGTGTTGCTGCATCGTCCGGTGTGTCGTCAAGTTCCAAATCTTTTCCCTTTGCCTTTCTGGAGTATGCGGAGAACTCCCGAGATCCGGACATGCTAATGGTGATGTCCGGGTTTTTCAACTGTTCCGCATATATCAGTAAGCAGCCTCATTGTGTGGCTGAGCAAATCCATTCCAAGGAGAAAACACTATGTCAAACAGTAATTCCAGTCAGGCTCCCGGTCAAAACAAGATTTCTATAATCATCGTCAATGGACGCCAGCGTGAAGTCAGCGGCCACAAGCTGAGCTATTCTGAAGTCGTATCTATTGCCTTCCCGGATGACCAGCCGGATCCCAACATCCTCTATACGGTGGCCTACGCAAACCCTCACGGTAAAGATGGTACGTTGGTCGAGGGGCAGGATGTCGAAATCAAGAATGGGATGAGCTTCAATGTCTCCAAAACAAATCGTTCTTAATCCCGACATCATGCGCCTGCTGGATAAGGGGTATGAGGTTGATGTCCAGAACGGACATTTGCTCATTCATGCAGTTCCCTATGTCAACGCCCAGTGCGCTGTACTGAGGGGGACCATCGTGACGGATATTAGTGAGAATGCAGGTGAGTTGCTTCCACCCAAAGATCATCAGGTCTGGTTTGTCGGTGAGTACCCTTGTCACCATACAGGCGCCCCCATAGAGCCTATTCGTAATACCTCAAATGCCCATCATCTCTGGGAAGGTTTTATCGCCCAGCACCGGTTTTCCAACAAACCGCATGGGGCGAGTAACTACCCGGACTATTATTCGAAGATGACCGCTTACATTCAGATCATCTCGAGTGAGGCCAATGCGATCGATCCGGACGCAGATCCTCGCACATTCCGGGTAATACCACCCCACGATGAGGACTCGGTGTTTCGTTATCGGGATTCCGCGTCAAGTCGGGCGGATATTCTGGCCCTTTCAAGGAAGTTGGCCAAGGGGCGGGTTGCCATTATCGGTATGGGCGGCACGGGGTCATACGTGCTGGATCTGGTGGCCAAAACGCCAGTTCGGGAACTACATCTGTTCGATGGGGATGCCTTTCTCCAGCACAATGCCTTTCGGTCACCCGGGGCCGCTTCGTACGAAACCCTGGATAAAAAATTGCCGAAGGTGATCTACTATCAACAGGTCTATGACGCCATGCGTAAAGGCATCATTCCTCACGGCGAGTACGTTACCAGGGAAAACATCGAGCAGCTTGCCGGATTCGATTTCGTCTTCCTGTGTGTGGACAAGGGGCCTGTTCGGAAACTGGTCAGCGAATACCTTCAGGCGCAAGGCATCCCATTTATTGATGTGGGAATGGAGCTAATGATGGTCAATGAAGAACAAAGTCTGATCGGGACATGCCGGGTGACGATGAGTACCCCCGAGCATTCTGCACACTTTCCAAAGCATGTGCCCATGATGGACGATGCCGCTGATGATTTGTATCGCAAGAATATCCAGGTCGCCGATATGAACGCGCTGAATGCGGCGATGGCCGTCATCAAATGGAAGCAGTTCTGCGGCTTCTATCAGGACAACTATCGGCCGCTCCATACCACTTACTCCATCAATTCCCAGTCAATGACTCGGGACGAGATGGTAGGGATACCCGCCGAATGAAGCTGACAACGGTAACGCCGAAATTTGTGGAATTTATTCCCGACAAACTCAGTGATGGCGTTCTTTACATCAGTGAGCGCTACCACACAGCTTCCCACAAATGTTGCTGCGGTTGCGGTGAGGAGGTTGTCACTCCTCTGACGCCGGCCGATTGGTCGCTGCGCAAGGATGGGGATGTTGTGACCCTTCACCCCTCAATCGGGAATTGGAGTTTTGCCTGCCGGTCCCACTATTGGGTCCGGCGCAACAAAGTTGTATGGGACGGGGCTATCTCTCGGCGGCAAGTTCAGCGGGTGCGGGCTCGCGATCTTGCAGACAAGGAGGCATACGTCGCTTCCGTTAATCGCAATAAGGGCCAGCCGAGAAAACCGGTTTCAGCATTCCCAAAGCCAGTCGGCACAGCGAGTACTAGCGTGCTTCATCAATTGTGGACGTCCTTCATCAAATGGTTGAATCATTGAAGAGCGCGCGTGATGGGGCGACCTTCATTAATGACCCCAGCCAGGGGGAGAGATTATTTAACGCGGGGAAGCTTCCATTCCAAAATCACGAACCCCGTAAGCAGACGTTCATGTTTCACAAAGACCTTGGGCTAACGATGGTCCGAATAGGCTGTAAGTTCGATTAAGTTCGATGCCGTCAATCCGCAGGTCGCTGCCCGCGTCGTCCGTTGTTTTGATCGATGGAAAAAGTTTGACTCCCGTACGCCAGGTACACGCCCGTGCTGCCTTGGAGATACTGCGCAACCATGCCGGGCTGTCGCGTGATTTGTTCGAGATCGTCGATAAACAGTTGGGTTAGTACTCGTTGAATACCAGCCATCAGCACTGAGAGCGATGGCAGCCAGGGCTGCCATTATTTACTCTCAGACAGATGTCCGCAGCCTGACCCCGAAATCCGCAACCCCTAGCTTGAACAACAGCTTTGCCGTCGCATCCAGCGTCTTGAACTCCCGAGGTTCCTTTTTGCCGGTCTCCAGCGGCTTGCCATCGGCCACGATCATGTAGCCCTGCGACATCACCGCATAATGCACCTGCACCTGTTTGATGGCACACGCATCCAGCAGGAGTTTCAGTTCACGTTCGGTCATGGCGTCTCCTGTCTGGAAGAAGATTGAGGTTCCTGCGTCTCGAAAAGATCGCCCTGATCGACCAGCTCTATGAGGTCGCCGGGCTTGACCTTCAGAAAGCGGCAGAGCTTGTGCAGCACTTCACGGTCATAGCTTTTGACGCGGTCGTAGTAATAGCGGTCGATCGTGGCGCGAGCAATGCCGGTGGCGCGGCAGACATCGGAAACCTTGATGCGTCGTGCGCCCAGCAGGGTGGAAAGCTTGCAAGTGATCATACAGAGTAAGTAATTATTGATCGATAACGATCAATCTATCATACTATTCGAATATCCAACAGCTAAGAGATATGTTTTCTTATGGCTCACGTGGTGAGCCCTAGCGTAAGGTAGAATATGCTATTGATATCTCCCCAAAGGGACGAATAGTGCGTTTCATTCATTGTGCTGACCTTCACCTCGACAGTCCGCTGCGCGGTTTGGAACGCTACGAAGGCGCACCGGCACAGGACATGCGGGAGGCGACACGCCGTTCGTTCACCAACGTCATTGATCTTGCCCTGGAGCGGGAAGTTGATTTCGTCCTGATCGCGGGGGACATCTTCGACGGTGACTGGCTCGACTTCAACACCGGGCTGTTTTTCGCGAACCAACTGCGTCGCCTTGCCGATGCCGATGTCCGTGCCTTCATTGTCCGCGGTAACCATGACGCTTTGAGCAAGATATCCAAGGCCGTGACGCTGCCAAAGAACGTGCACGTGTTCAAGTCAAATAAGCCCACCACGATCCTCGACGAAAATCTCGGCTTCGCCATCCATGGCCAGAGCTTCGCCACCGGCGTGGTGACGGACGATCTTGCCGCCCAGTATCCGGACGTACATTCCGGGCTCCTCAATATCGGTCTTCTCCACACGGCCCTCGCCGGTCGTGAGGGCCACGAATCCTATGCGCCGACAACGCCAGAGCGCCTCATCGGCAAGGGCTACCACTATTGGGCGCTGGGCCATGTCCATACGCGTGAGACCGTACGACAAAATCCCTGGATCGTTTTTCCCGGCAATACCCAGGGACGGCATGCCCGCGAAGTCGGACCGAAAGGCTGCGTGGTCGTGGAAGGTGACGCGGACGAAGGTATCCGTTCCGTCGAGTTTGTCGCAACGGATGTCGCGCGTTGGCAGCACCTGACCCTGGATGCGACCGACGTTGCGAACCTGGATGATCTTCAGGCGGCTGTTCAACAAGCCGTGCGTGGCGCCGTGCTGGAGTCCGGCGACCGCCTGCTGGCATTGCGGATCTCTGTCGGCGGGCGGACACCGCTGCACGGCAAGCTTGCAGGCAGCCCGGAAAGTTTTCGGGCGGAGGCCTGCGCCTGGTTGAACGAAGCCTCGGGCGGCACGGCCTGGCTGGAAAAGATCAAGCTTTCGGTGTCAGCCCCGATGGACCTCGCGGCGCTGGCAACGCGGGACGATCCCTTCGGCATCCTGTTGAGGCGTCTCGATGAGCTCGCCGCCGACCCGGAGGGATTGGCCAGGTTGGCGGAATCAGCCCTGTCGGAACTCGAACAAAAAATCCCTGCCGAGCTGCGCGAAAGGGACGCGCTGTTGAAGCCGCTTTCGGAGGAGGTTCGCGCCGAGGCGCTGGCGTCGGCGCGGGAACGGCTTCTCGCCGCGATTTCCCTGGAGGGGTCGCAATGAGGATCGCGCAACTCGACCTGAAGGCCTTCGGCCACTTTACCAACCATCCCCTCTCCTTTGAAGGCGGACCTGATTTCCATATCGCGTACGGGCCCAACGAAGCCGGCAAGACCACGATTTCCCGCGCGCTGAAAGCGGCCCTGTTCGGGGTGCCGGAGCGCACCACCGACAATCACCTGCACCCCAACCCGAGCCTGCGCGTCGGCGTGGTGCTGGCCTTGGCCAACGGTGAGCGGCTGGCCGCCATGCGGCGCAAGGGGCGCAAGAACAGCCTGGTCACCTACGATCCGTTGACTGGCGAGGAACTGGGTGTCGCCATCCCCGACGAGCAACTGACCGCCTGGATGGGCGGGCTGACGGAAGGCCTCTATACCTCGATGTTCGGTCTCGATCACGACGAGCTGGTTGCCGGCGGCAAGGCGTTGAGCGAGGGGAGGGGGGAGCTCGGCCAAAGCCTGTTCGAGGCCGGCGCCGGTCTCTCCTCGATCAGGGCGCTTCGGGAGCGTCTCTTGAAAGAGGCGGATGAGCTTTTTAGGCCACGGGCGCCGAGTTCAGCCATCTACAAGGTGCTGGACCAATACGGAGAAGCCCGCAAGGAGGCGAAGGACGCGCAGACCAAGCCGGCGGAGTGGGAAACGCTGAGAAACGCGGCGGATGGGGCGAAAGCCGCTTACGACGGGGCGCGCGGGCAACAGGAAATTCTCCAGAAGGAAGCGCGCCGGCTCGAGCGCCTGGCGGCCGTCTTGCCGGATGTCGCGGCCCGGTCGCTGGCGATGGAACGCCTCGCCGTGCTGGGCGACGTGACCAGGCTCCCCGCGGAGGCGCCGGCCGAGCGCATTGCCGCGGAAACCCGGTTACGCCACGCCGAACTCGCCCATGAGGATGCCGCGGCCAACGTGGCACGGCAGCAGGCTGACCGGGATGCCATCGTGCTGCCCGAAACCCTCCTGGAAGAAGGCGCATCGATCGAAGCGCTCTATTACGAGCTCAACGCTTTCAGAATCGCCCGCGAGACGGTCGCGAGCGCGAGCGGCAGGATAGGACAAGCCAGCGTGCAATCCAGTTCACTGCTCGCCGCGATCGGCGAATCGATGCGGGACGACTTGCGTGCCCTGATTCCGAGCGCGACCTTGCGCGCCCGGGTGCAAAGCCTGGTCACCCAGGGCGCCAGGCTGCAGGCCGAACGGGACGCGGCAGCCCGCCTCTCCGCGACCACGACAAAGGAACTCGACGAGTTGAGCGACGAGATCGCCGAGGTCGGACCGCAGGCTGTGCCCGCCCCGGTGGTCGAGGCGCTCAACGCTTTCGAGGCGCAGGGAAACCCCGAAGCGAAAGCGGAAGACCTGGCCCGGCAAGTCGCCACCCTGGAAGCGACCCTGGTTCGCACGGCCGCCGCTTTGACGGACGGCACCATGGAGGGGCTCGTCGCCATGGGGACGCCCCTGCCGGCAGAACTGCAGCGATTCCGCGCCGCCCGTGACGACCTCGAAGCCCGGAAGCTTTCCCTCCGGGACAAGATCGAGGGTATCGAAAACGACCTCGCGGCCGTGAACGGTGAGTTGGAGGGCCTCATGCTGCAAGGAGAGATTCCCACCGCCGGGCACCTTGCCGAGCAGCGCGGTCTTCGCG
>JAIOJM010000238.1 GCA_019911785.1 Sulfuricella sp.
CGAGCCTCTTTACAAGGACGTGGTGACGGCATTTGCCGAAGCCTACACCGCTGGCGCGAGCAAGTTCGCTGCCCTGCCGCGCATTGTGGGCGGGCGCTACGGCCTGTCCTCCAAGGAATTCACGCCGGGCATGATCAAGGGTGTGTTCGACGAGTTGACCAAAGACCAGCCGAAAAACCACTTCACCGTCGGCATTATCGACGATGTCACCCATACCAGCCTGGACTGGGGCCCCGATTTCCGCACCGACGCAGGCCACGGCGTGATGTGCTGCATGTTCTACGGCCTCGGCTCGGACGGCACGGTGGGCGCCAACAAGAACACCATCAAGATCATGGGCGAGGAAACCGAGCTCTACGGCCAGGGCTATTTCGTCTACGACTCGAAGAAGGCGGGCGCGGCGACCATTTCCCACCTGCGTTTCTCGCCCAGGCCGATCCATTCGCCCTATCTGATCGGCCACAACGAGGCGAACTTCATCGGCTGCCATCAGCCGGTGTTCCTGGACCGCTACGAAATGCTGGATTCCGCCGCCGAGGGCGCGGTGTTCCTGGTCAACACGCCGGAGCCGGCGGACAAGGTGTGGAACAGCCTGACGCGCAGGATGCAGCAGCAGATCATCGCCAAGAAACTCGAATTCTACGTGATCGACGCCTACGCCATCGCCAAGGCGACCGGCATGGGCAGCCGCATCAACACCATCATGCAGACCTGCTTCTTCGCCATTTCCGGCGTGCTGCCGCGCGAGTTGGCGATTGAGAAGATCAAGCACGCCGCCGAGAAGTCCTACAGCAAGAAGGGCCGCGCGGTGGTCGAAGCCAACTGGAAGGCGATCGACGAGACCATCGCCAACCTGCACAAGATAGCCGTGCCGGCAGCCGCGAGCAGCGTCCACGAGATGCCGCAGCCGGTGCCGGAGTTCGCGCCCGAGTTCGTCAAGAAGATCACTGCCGAAATCATGGCCGGCCGCGGCGACCGCCTGCCGGTCAGCGCGATTCCCGACGACGGCACTTGGCCCACCGGCACCGCGGTGTGGGACAAACGCAACCTGGCGCAGGAAATCCCGGTGTGGGACGAAGAGCTGTGCATCTACTGCGGCAAGTGCCCGTTCGTCTGCCCGCACACTGCCATCCGCTCCAAGGTGTTCCCCGCCGGACTGGCCAAGGACGCCCCGCCCACCTTCAAGCACATCCAGGTCAAGGGCAAGGAATTCGAGCAGGGCATGCATATCAGCTACCAGGTGGCGCCGGAGGATTGCACCGGCTGCGGCCTGTGCGTCGATATCTGCCCGGCGGTGTCCAAGATCGACGGCCACAGGGCGCTGGAAATGCGACCACAGGCGCCGCTGCGCGAGGCCGAGCGCGAGAATTTCGAATTCTTCCTCAAGCTGCCGGAATTTGACCGCACCCAGTTGCGCACCTCCACCATCAAGGGCGCGATGGTGATGGAGCCCTTGTTCGAGTTCTCCTCCGCCTGCGTCGGTTGTGGCGAAACGCCCTACATCCGCCTCGCCAGCCAGCTGTTCGGCGACCGCATGGTGATCGCCAACGCCACCGGCTGCTCCTCGATCTACGGCGGCAACCTGCCCACCACGCCCTACACCAAGAACGCCGAAGGGCGCGGCCCGGCCTGGGCGAACTCGCTGTTCGAGGACAACGCCGAATTCGGCCTGGGCTTCCGCGTCAGCATCGACAAGCACGCCGAGCAGGCGCGCGAGCTGCTGGAGAGGATGAAGGATAAAATCGGCGCCGAGCTGGCCGAATCCATCCTCAACGCCGACCAGTCCAGCGAAGCGGGCATCTTCGCCCAGCGCGAGCGCATCGAAACCCTGCGCGGTGCGCTGGCTGGCCTCGACTCCGCCGAGGCGCGCAACCTGGAAAGCCTGGCCGACTACCTGGCGAAGAAAAGCGTGTGGATCATCGGCGGCGACGGCTGGGCCTACGACATCGGCTTCGGCGGCCTGGATCACGTGCTGGCCTCGGGGCGCAACGTCAACATCCTGGTGCTCGACACCGAGGTCTATTCCAACACCGGCGGCCAGGCGTGCAAGGCCACGCCGCGCGGCGCCATCGCCAAGTTCGCCGCCGGCGGCAAGCATACCGGCAAGAAGGACCTCGGCCAGATCGCCATGAGCTACGGCCATGTCTACGTTGCCCATGTCGCCTACGGCGCCAAGGACATCCATACCCTGAAAACTTTCCTCGAAGCCGAATCCTTCGACGGCCCGTCGCTGATCATCGCCTACAGCCCCTGCGTCGAGCACGGCTACGACATGAACAAGCAGCACCAGCAGCAGGAACTGGCGGTCAGCACCGGCCACTGGCCGCTGTATCGTTTCGACCCGCGCCGCGAACAGGAGGGCAAGAACCCGCTGTCGCTGGATTCGCAAAAACCGGCAGTGTCCTACCGTGAGTTCATCCAGAACGAGCCGCGCTTCCGCGGGCTGATGAAGGAGCTGGACAGCGATGGCGGGGAAGTGCTGGCGTTCTACGAGAATGAACTGCAGAAGCGCTTCGCTTTTTACGAGCAGATGGCGGGCGGAGCCGGCAAGGGGGGTGAAACTGGCGTCAAGAAGGAACCAACTGAAACCTGATTGGTCTTAATTTGTGTGTTCCCTCCCCTTGGCCGTGCCGGCATTTATGGCACGGCATTTTTTTTTGTCCATTACAAGGTTAAACCTGGAAAAATCAGTTATCCACAGATGAACACAGATTTACACAGATATTTCAATGCATTGACTTCATTGCTTGACTCACCCTGACGGTTATGTGCGATTGACTGGCAACCACCTGATTCAGCGGGGTTTTATCTGTGTGAATCTGCGCCATCTGCGGATTATAGGTTAAAACCACCGGCTTTAGCTGGCGGTTGTCGAGTCGGCGGATGTCCATTTTTGCACCACGCTGAATCCCACCGCCAGCAGCGTCGGACCGATAAAGATGCCGACGAAGCCGAAAGCGAGCACGCCACCCATTACACCGAGTATCACCAGGAGAAACGACAGCCTGCTGCCGCGGCTGATCAGCAGGGGTTTTATTACGTTGTCCACGCTGCTGATGAGGAAGAATCCCCACAGCAGCATGAAAATACCCCATCCTGTTTCGCCCTGCTGGAACAGCCAGATGGCTGCCCCACCCCAGATCAGGGGCGGGCCGACGGGAATCAGGGAGAGCAGGAAGGTGGCTACGCCGAGCAGCATTACTGCCGGCACGCCGGCGATGGCGAAACCGATGGCTGCCACGAAACCCTGTGCCAGGGCGGTTCCCAATAGCCCGTACATAACACCGCGCACCGTGCTGTTGATGATGACGAGCATGTTCGCAGCATGAATCCCGGCCAGACGCTCCATTCCTGCCCCGATCGATCGTGTCAATGCCTCGCCATCGCGGTAAAAAAAGAAGCTGATGAAAGCGGCCAGACTCATTTCCATGACTCCTTGCCCCAGCAGTATTCCGCTTGCGAGGAGAAAATTCCTGGCGGGTTCCAGCAAGCGTTTCGCCAGGGCGAGCATTTCTTCCTGGCTGCCGGCGATATTGCGCCAGTACTCCTCGATCGGCCCTCCCAGCAGCGGCAGCCCGGTCAGCCATGCCGGCGGCTCCGGCGGTCCGGCTTCCATGGACTGCCTGACCGCATTGTAAAAGGCGGTGACGTTGTCGGCGAGGTTGTATGCCACCAGGGCCAGCGGCAGGATGACCACCAGTGTTAACGATAGCGTCATGGTGAGTGCCGCCAGATTTTGCCGGTTTTTCAGCTTGTGCAACAGCCAGAGATACACGGGCCAGGTCGAGACGCAAACCACGGCGGCCAACAGCATGGCGGTCATGAATGGCCTCAGCACCAGGAAGCAACCCGCGACCAGAATGATCACGGCGGCAAGTTGCGCATAAATTTCGAATCGTTTTTCCACGGCATCAGGCCTTTTTTAACTGGGTCAATGGCAGAAACCGGAACGCCAAATCAGGTGTTCTTCAGCGTTTTACCCAAGGTAGCAGTAAAAGATTATA
>JAIOJM010000239.1 GCA_019911785.1 Sulfuricella sp.
GCGCTGCTTGTCGGACTGTCTTGCACGCTTTCTGGCTTGTGCGGTGTTTGCCATTGATGAAACTCCTTGGATATTACTCTGCGGGGCAGACGAAACGCGCAATATTACTTTTCTTTCGTCCGGTTGGCAAGGGCGGCGACAGGGCGGCGACAACCCCTTGATTTTGTCCGCGTGCAATCAAGGGGTTAGTGATCTAATTGTCAGACTTCGAGCGTCGCCGATCGCCGCTCTCTTTGTTGTCCTGGCCGCGGTACATGCGGTTGGCCGGCTTGCCGGGCAGGTCCGCGCGTTCGCGTTGCGGGGCTGCCTCGGGGGCGGGGCGAGTCCGGCCTGGTGCTGCCTCTCCCTTGCGGGGCTCCGGCGTTGCCTGCACCCTTTCCGGTTCCTGAACTGCGCGCGGCGGGGCAATTTCACGCACGGTGCGCGGCGGCGTCGCCGCTTCCGGGGCGGAGGTGCGCGGCGCCCTGGGTTCGGCCCGGTCGGTCTGGGTGCGTTCCCGTATCACGCTGCCAGGGGCGGCCGGTTCGGCTTCACGCGGTCTTTCCTTGAAGCGTGGCTGAAGCGGCGGGGCGGCGCGTTCCGCCCCGGTCTGAGCGCCGAATTCCGGGCGCGGCAGGTCGGTGGAGGGGCGCTTGGGCATCTCGACGTAGCGTTGCTCGGGGGCGGCTTTTTTCTCGGCCCTGGGTGCTTCGGTACGCCATGGCAGCCTGGATTCACTGGGCGGGCGCGTGGACACCACCGGCCGCGACAGCACGCTTTCCGGTGGGCGAACGCCCTTGCGGGCGCCGGTCACCAGGCTTGCCGGACCGGGTTTTACCGGCAGGGCGCCGCGGACATGTTCCAGTTCCCGGGTTTGCGTCACCCGCACCGGCGCATCGTGCACGTGGCCCCGGCCGAAGTGCTCACTGGTCGTGGCGACAACGGCATTGTTCACGCGGGTGTTGTGATAGGTGATGTTGGTCACGTTGACGACCGTGGTCTGCTTGATGACCACGTTATTCACCACCCGCGGGCCATGCCAGCCGCCCCACCAGGGTCTGCCGATGAAACCGGTCCGTCCCCACCATGGGATCAGTGGTTCGCCCCAGCTGAGCGACACCCAGCCCACTCCTGAGCCGCCGATGCCGATGCCGATGGACAGATGCGGGCTGATGCCGAAAAATGCCACCAGGGCGGGGGCATACACCGCGTATCTGACCGCCGGGCCCGGGGTCCACGCCCAGTAGCCGCCCAGGTAAACCCAGCGGCCATAGTGGAACGGAGCCCATCCCCACGGTGCATCGTCTATCCAGGTCCACTGGTAGTAGGGATCCCAGACCCACCTGCCGGTGCTGTAGGGCGCCCATCCCGGAGAAACCGCGTGGGGCACCCAGACCGACCCGTATTCCGGCACGACACGCCAACTGCCATAGTGGTCCAGGTCGGAAGCGCCGGCGATTCCGGCGGGAAGGTAGCGTTCGCTGACCGCATCGACCAGGCTGTCCGTGCGCGCGTAATTCCATCGATCCCACCGGTCGAGCTCCGGCGCCACGTAGGTTTTTGCCTGAGCCACGGCGCCGTCCTGTACCACGATTTCCTCGGAGGGAAGGATGCTCATGGCCTGCCCGCCAGCCGGAACCATCATCGCCCGGCCGCCGCGACGGGTGATGAAGTGCACATCCCCATTCACGTCCACCCGGTAATAGCCGGGTCGATCGATGGTGAACACCGCATTGGGCGTATCCACCTCCACCGAATAGCCCGTGGGAAGCGTGCGCAGATCGAAGGACACGCGGCCGGAAGTGATTTTGAACTGAACGAAATCGGCCGTCTGGTTGACGAGCGTGAGCTGCGTATCGTCGTCGGCCCGGACAAAGGCCCGGCTCCCCATCTGGAGTTCGAGGATGCCGTCACCGCCGACATAGAGCGCATCGCCGGCGGCAAGCGGAGTGTTTATTTGCGCCTCCACCCAGTCTTCTGCGCCCAGGCGCGAGAAAGAGACATCCCCTTCGACGTAACTCAGACGCAAGGGACTGGCCGCCGCTTTCTGATCATCCTCTTGGGCGAGGGCGGGAAAGCTGCTCATGACGATGAGCAACATGACGGAAAGCGCAGTGATCATTCTGGATAATGGAAACATGGATGTCGCCTTGGTTAGCCAGGAGCATTTTCCTGGGGTTGCGCGCCGTAAGCCTGGCGCGGGGAGATAGCAAAATAACGTTGCAGCCCGGATAAAGTTGACGTTACGACAGAACAGCAGCAATAGTAACTATAGACGCGCAGGGGCAGGGGGCAAGGTGGTACAGGCGAAAAAAAGCCCCGGCATGCCGGGGCTTTTTCCTGAATTGCTGCAGGTTTACGCAGCTTGAATGTTTGAAGCCTGTTTGCCTTTAGCGCCGGCTGTCACATCAAAACTGACCCGCTGGTTTTCCTGCAAGGATTTGAAACCGCCTGCCTGGATCGCGGAGAAATGCGCGAACAGATCTTCGCTGCCATCATCCGGGGTAATAAAGCCAAAACCTTTTGCATCGTTAAACCATTTCACAGTACCTGTTGCCATTGTGTCACCTCAATATCAAGTTAATCCGGCTAGGAAATAGCCGGGTGAAGACGGGCAAATGCCCAGTCCCCAGTCCATCGAATATCAAGGAAAAAACAGACCAACTTAATGAGGTACCGCAATCGAAACTTGAATTCCACAGACTTGCTTAAGAGTACAGCAAAAACAGTAAAGTTCAATTTATTTCTTTCTGGGTGCGTGGCGCGCGCGTTTATGCACGCCCCCAGCGTTGCCGCCATCGTTGGCCCCGTTGCGTCAGCGCGAGCACCAGCATCCCTGTTTGCATAACCCCATCTGGCTTTCGGTCAGGCTCAGGGTCGAGCGCACCGTCTCCTTGCCGGCATCGAACAGCACATCGAAGCGCGCCAGCTCATTCCATTCGTCGCAATAGCGCCATTCCCACACCAGCTCGTCGCGCGCCTTGAAATAAACCGTCCAGCCCGGCCACGACGGCCCCAGGATGCGCAGCACCTGCTCCTTGCTCATGCCGGCCTGGATGCGGGTAAAAGCGCTCCGGTCCATCACGTTCTCGATGCGCTGCAGCCTGCCATCCGCCCCGATAAACGCCATGTAGCTGTGAACACCCATCGGCCCGCGCGGATAAGCCAGCTGCAGTCTGCCGTCCGGCTCCTGCCAGCGCATCGCCGGCTGCCCCATCACGCGCAGCACATCCTCCAGCCTCGCCTCGCCGGGCTTGAGGCCGCCACCGCTGTAAGCCGCGCAGCCGGCCAGCAGCAGCGCCGCCAGAATCATCGTCAAACGTTTCATAATTGTTGCTTTCCCGGCCCTCTAAATCCAGATTATCCTATAAAAAGCAGTTCAGCCACGGATTAACACAGATATACACAGATTATCAATGAGTTACCATTCTCGTCTTAATCACCTTTTGGGTGAGTCGCAAATCTTCAACAAGACATTGTTTTATCTGTGTTAATCCGTG
>JAIOJM010000240.1 GCA_019911785.1 Sulfuricella sp.
ACCACAGAGCGTCGACTGATCACGCACAGTCGTAAGCGTTTTCTCTCATGAGATAAACCGGTGCTTTGCTCAGTGGACTGGGTGCAGTCCCATGAGAAAAACACCCTCCCAAAATTCAGGAGGGTAAAGGGTTGGCAGGGCGTAACGCATCACGCCGCCAGCCTGGGTTGCAACACAGTCTTCAATACCGAGATGTACTGATCGTTAGGCATGGGTTGGGCCAAGGACTCCAGTACAGACAGGAATCGTTCAGCTGCGACTTCTGCCGGCCAAGGTTCCCAGGGCATGCCGCCATAGATTTCGACCAGGGGATCGTCTTCCAATCCCAATGGCTCCATCGTGATACCCAGAACAGAACGCAATTCTGAGTATTTCCAGCCGGCGACATGGATGGCCTCGCTTGCTGCTGCGAGGATGTCCGCTTCCTTGTGGATTTTTTTCTCTTCCGGGGTCCAGTCAGGAATGCCGTAGCGAGTGAAAACCGTACTTAGAAGACGGTCAGACAACTGCTTGAAAGCCGCGCCCAGCACGGATTTAAGGGGATTTATAATTTCTACTCCCAATAAACCTTCATCGGCATCATGCAGAACTTCACGCATTTCCTGCTCTCGGCTTAGGGGTGCAATAGATGCTTTGCGGCGCAGCTCGAGTACCATCAGTGAGTGCTGCGCGACTGACATCGGTAGAGGCCAGATGCTATGACTACCCCAGCGATACGTTCTGGACAGGCCAATGGCTAGATCCTGGTTATCCCAGTCAAATGGCGTGGGGTTCACCAGATCTAGATGTTTGCCGGACGGCATGCGTACCCAGGCTCGTTGATTTTCAAACATGGCACTTCTCCTCTTAAAAGCATAAGGGGGGGAATGAGCCATCTATCCCGGTGGGATCAAGAAGGCCCCTCCGGCGTTAACTGCAACCGGATGGCTACAGTTTCATGCAAGTCGTGACGCAGACTTGTAAGCGTTTCCGAACACTCGGGAAATCTGTGCTTTCCGCAATGGACTGGCTCAATCCACTGGGAAAAGCACCCCCAGTGTTCCGGGGGTAAAGGGTTACGCAAGAGACGCGAGTCTCACTGTGGATTTTTCGTACTTCGCGATGTCGTCCAGTACAGACGGTGCATATTCCTGAAGAAGTCGCAGATGGGCTTCGCTCAGTTCAGGCACCGGATCGCCTGCTTCGACATTCTGAAAGTCGATTACCACGACGTTCGTCTCATCGTCCGATACATACTCGACCATGCCGCCTCGAGTCAGCCATACCACCGCGACGCCGCTCATACCGAACCTCCCCATGGGAGGAACAGGCTGATAACGCCGCAGGCAAGGGTAAAGATGAAGACCAGACGATCCAGCTTGTCCGGGTTATTTCGGAAGCTGTCTTGCGTAAAGATGTTGCGGTGGGTTTGGTTTTGCATGGTTGCACCTCATAAAAATGGGGCGCAATGCACCCTGTCGGGAGCGTTGAGCCCCGATCAGGGATAACCACGGTGCCGGTTGGCGTCCGTGATGGAGAACCTGTAGCAACCTGCACTACAGGGGGGTTCCGGTAGAACACCGGAATTGGTCGGGATGATTCTGGGCGCATCCCGTAACACCACTGAAAAAACTGTTGTGCCTACCTGTTACTGTGCGGTCAGTGCGGCTCTTTGAATTTCGGCACCTTCGTAGGTGCCAACCAGGTGAATGATGGTCTTCAGGTCATCGGCCTCCTCTTTCCGACGGTCCGCACAGACGCGATCTATTTCGGCCAAGGCGGCGTGTATTCCACGGTACTCTTTAGTGCGATAAAAGCGCTTCGCATATTCCACCGCTTCGCAGTAGCGCTTCCACTCGGGACTGTCCTTGCTCACCGAAGCCTTCCACTCCGGGTTATATGGGTAGTGGACGTCCATGGCTTACTCCCCCGCAAAGACTTGGTAAAGGGCCTTGGCATAGATAGCCCTTGGCGAGTCCTTGACTGAACACGTGGATACCTGGCTTTGACCCATGGCAGCAGCCCGTCCCTTGCGGTAGAAGCAGTGAAACATGGCGGAAGGGACGCCGTGCAAAAACGCCAGATGGAACGGATTGACCCGCCCCTCTTCCCGTCCCTCAAGAACGTCGTCGTAGCCAAGTTCCCAGGCTTCGTGCATGGAGAACACGTGGATCGCTGCAATTTCGTCCTGGCTCAAGTCGGAACTCTTCTTGCCGCTCCAGCTGGGGGCAAAGCCATGCGTTGACAAATACACCGGGGCAACATTGTGCCCTCCAAACATTACTAATGTTTTCATGATGTCTTTCCTTTCTTGTGGCTGCCTTATCAGGCGGGCAGACTTGTCTTCATTGTCATCTTCACAGGCGTACCTCGCAGGCCGTGTCCATACGAACCGTAATAGGTCGATGTCACGTCGACCCGGCCATGGCCCAGCGCACGGGATACTGTGATGCAGGCCATACGGTGCGTCTCGCGGTCGATCTGCCCCAGGGCACCTCCTTTGATCGGTGCAGGGAATCCGGACTGGACTTCATAATCCTCGTGCGCCCATCCGTGCCGCGCGCCATGGGCCGTGACTCCCTTCAGGGCGCGGGTAATTCCCAGACGAGTCCGGATAAGGTAATAAAACCGGTTCTGTGCTTTGCGCCAGGAACAGTCCGGCCAGCGCAGTCGTCCCGTCGCGCCTTTTGCTGCAACCCGTCGCACCAGAGCAATCGCTTGCCGATGTTCCTCTGTTTTAATAGGCACGCGGCGTAAGCGGCCGCCCTTGGTGCCTTCGTAGATTTCCAGCATCGTGCCGTTCTCAACCACCGAGTTGGCCGGGTGGATTTCGATGCTTTCTTTCACCCGCAGCGCGAAATTGTGCTGAAGGGTCAGCATGGCACCCAGCCGTTCATCAAAGGACATGGCCAGTTCGATGATCTGCGCCGGATCAACACCATTGGCTTTCCATGACCGATCCTTTGTCGCTACCGTCGGACGGGCAACGCGTTCATCAGGCAAGTAGTCATGGATGTGCTTGACTACGCCGCGTTTTCCCAACCAGTCACAGAAGGTTTTCAGCGTAGACAGCCGGGTATGTAAGAGGGAGGCGGACAAGCCTTGCGCATCCCAGTAGGACATCAAAGCCTTGACGTGCTTCTCGGACAGGGACGCTGGCTTCTGAATCCGGTATCCGATGGTCCACAGTTGAGCGAACGCCAGGTTAATTATCGACACCCGTTCTTTTCGGGTGCTGGCGGAACAAACTCCCTTTCCGTTGGCGCGCGTCGACAAAAAAGGACCGGTCGTCCGGTCGAGTTGGTTCCGCACCGCATTGGGCAGAACACGATCTGCGAGTGATCTAGTCATAGCAGACCTCCGGGTGGCAATTTGCGGAAAAGCTGTCAGTCAAGCGAGTAACGGACTTCGGCACCGGGAGGATTTCTACGACCTCTGCCATACGCAGGTCTTTCAGGGTGAGCCCGTGACGTTCCATGCCGGCGATGAAGTCCAGTGGCAAGCTCGAAGGAAGGTTCTGTTGTGAATTGGTTCTCATGTCTATCTCCGAAATTGAATTGGGAAATCGACGGCGGTTACATCGTTGCGCAAATGCGCGGGCAGCACGCGAGCCGACATGCTGCAGAAAGGAAGAATAGATTGGCGGAAGTTACGGCAAGGGTGTTAAGAAAGGTGAAACGAATGGCGCTCGACTTCTGCATTTCTGGAGAATGTCGGCAGCAGCACGCTCACAGCGCGTTGCCCGGTATCGGTGGAATCTGCTCACAGCAGTTTCCGGCGTCTGAAAAGACGAGGAGCACCCTCAAAGAAGGCTCCACGGGAGATATTCCCCCTCCGATCCGTCCGTCTGTGGCCACAATCCCTCACAGGGGCTGCGCCTCAGTCCGATCTGTTCACAGCATCACATGCTGTGGGGTCCTAATTCATTCAGGTACCCAGATCGCTTGTCCATTGGAATTGCGCCGGCCCGCCAGGGAGTTTGACTCCTGCCACCAGAGTCCTCGGTTGCGATTAAGGGATGGGTTACCAGGTATTCCTGGGCCATTTCCTTGGCTGCCCTTGTCGGCCAGCACGCGGCAATTCCGTGTTGATTTGTGAGCTACAGGGAGATGGATACGTTTCCAGAAACCGCTCTGGATCGTTTTACATCAGACCAATAGCCTAGAAGGTCTATCCACTAGGGACAGAGATAGGGCGTATATGCCCAACAGTTGCTCTATGGAGCTGGCTACGCAAGTGGTAACCAATAGACGACAGCTTTCGCCATCGGGTTCCGCCGCGGCTCGCAGCGAATTTGGCAGTGGCTTTGCCTGGGAGACGCTTACTACACCGTCTAAACCAGACCTGGAGGACACCGTGATCCAGGCGCGTCCGGAAGGGACACTAACAACGGTTCCAATCAAATCATAATTCTGTGTGGCGTGTCAACTATGGATTCGGTAAAACTTTCAGTTATGCCCCTATTTTGTTTTAAAAAACCCCTGGGAAACTAATGCTGGCCGCAAAATCGATCCCCGTCTCGTTTTAACCTTTTTTGTTTGCTTGTTCCAAAAAGCCTCTCTCAACCCTTCAATTAGCATGCGAAATTGATGTCAAATATGTCGGCAAATGAATCGGCTCAACGCGATTTTTACCATCTCGAAACATTGGCCTATTTCTGTCGATGCATTCGCCTGTTGCCCAAGGCGTTTCTGGCGCTGGCACCGTTTCGGCGTCAATTCGGTGTCGTTTTGACGCCTGTGGCAAACCCACATCTCGCCCAACACCTGCGGTGCCAATGCGGCGTCAATTCGGTGTCATTCCGACGTCTTCACACAAATTCAGTTCTCAACGATCACGCCCGACACCGAATCGGCACCGTTTTGGCGACAATTTAACTACCGCTACCCAAAACTGCTGTTATTGCCACGTTTCGAGCGACATTTCCGCCTTCCTGTTCCATCGTCCAGCCGGGAAAATCGAAGCCTCTTACTCACGCGAGGTTTCTATGCAAGATCAATACACAGTACGGGCCGTGGATGTTGGCTACGGCCATGTGAAATGGACGGATGGTCGTGACGGAGACGATATCCGCGCCGACAGCTTCCCCTCCCAGTCGCCAATCGCCCACGAAGGGGATTTCCGCTCCGAGATACTGCAGCGACGGGACACGGTGATCGTTCCCGTGAACGGACGGAGGTACGAAGTTGGTCGCCACGTTCGACTCGCATTGAGCGGGAACCACGAAACGGAAGTGCTGGATGAAAACTTTCCTCTCTCTGATGCCTATGCCGCCCGGCTTTATGGCGCACTCAACTACATGCTGCCTACCCTGCCCTCCAGGAAGATCGACTTCCTGGTGCTGGGGCTCCCGCTGACCACCTTTCATCAGCACTCGACCAATCTTTCCAAGCGTTATGTCGGTCGGCATGTGATCAACGCACGTGGCGATGCGGTTGAGATCGAGCGTTGCACTGTATATCCCCAACCGCTCGGCAGTTATGCCGCCTATCTCCAATCTCCACTGCCACATCACACATCGGCACCGATGGCGCTGGTTGTTGACCCCGGATACAACACCGTTGACTGGTTTGTCTGCGAAGGCATGGTAGCGAACGCCAATCAGTCCAAAGCGGTCGAGCGTGGAATGTCCGGGGTGCTTCGGGCGATTGCCAAGGCAATCATCAAAGAAACCAAGACCACGGCTAACGAAAGCGAGGTGGTGCGCCTTGTGGATCAAGCCATGACGCAAGGAACGCCGTTCCGCCTTCACGGCAAGCCGGTGGATATAACGTCATTCCTGCAGGCCGGTGACTCGATACTGGAGCAAGCGGCGCAGTCTGTCCGTAACAGCGTCGGTTCCGGCGCTTCAATCGACATCATTCTGGTCAGCGGGGGCGGTGCTGCACTGTACGCGCCTTGGCTGAAGCGCAAGTTCCCTGACCATGAGGTCGTGGTGCTGCCAGAATCCGCGCTGGCTAATGTCCGCGGCTTTCACCTAATTGGTGACCGCCTGGCTGAATCTGTCGTCCGATCCACGCCGCGCAAAACCACGAATGAGGCGGCCCATGTCTAAACCGATGCGAATCTCGGTTCGGTTGCACGAGATCGAGGACCCCGCTTTGTATCAAGAGTTGGAGGTTCTATCCCCTATTGCCCGGGGGCACAGGATTAGAGCGCTGCTACGGGCCGGCAAGAACGCTGACGGAGGCTACGGCGTTCCTCATGCCGTCGCTCCCACTACTCAGGTTCGGTCGCCCGCCAAGCCGGCAAACACTGAACAGGGTGTGGCCGCTCCAGCACCGTCCCGTGGCGCCCCGATCGCCATGGACTTTTCAATGTTTCCGTCCTCCACGATGGAGGCCGGCAATGTCGCCAGCAACTAAAAAGATCTCCCTGGTTATCCCCGCTTTTAACGAAGCCGATGCCATCCCGGTATTCCTGGAGCACGTCATCCCGGTCGTGTCCGGCACAGGGTATGACTTCGAGATTGTCTTCGTCGATGACGGATCCAGTGATGCGACGGTAGAGACTCTGACGTGCTACTCCCGTCAGTACCCACAAATACGCATCGTGGAGCTTTCCCGAAATTTCGGCAAGGAAGCTGCGCTGACCGCTGGACTGATGTACTCCAGCGGCGACGTTGTAATCCCTATGGACTGCGACCTGCAGGACCCCCCTGAGTTGATTCCCAGCATGCTGTCCAAGTGGCATGAGGGATTCAAGGTGGTCCATGCCGTTCGCACCTCGCGCGCCAGTGACTCCTGGGCCAAGCGTTCAACAGCAAACGCCTTTTATCAACTGATGGAGAGCATCACCGACGTCCACATCCCACCGAATTGCGGCGACTTCCGGCTAATGGACCGGGCCGTGGTAAATGCGATCCTGTCCTTCCCAGAGCGTAACCGCTTCATGAAAGGGATCATGGCAGCGGCCGGGTTTAAGTCCACTGCGGTCGAATATGAACGGCCAGAGCGATCCGCCGGCAAAACCAAGTTCAACTTCTGGAAACTCTGGAATTTTGCATTGGATGGCATTACTGGCTTCTCGACGATTCCCTTGCGGGTTTGGTCCTATCTCGGCGCACTGGTGGCTCTCTTTTCCTTTGTCTATGCAGGTTGGATTGTCCTGAAGACCGTCCTATGGGGCGTCGTTACACCTGGCTTTGCCACCCTGATGAGCGTCGTTCTCTTCCTGGGTGGCGTCCAGCTGATAGGCATTGGCGTGCTTGGTGAATACCTTGGCCGGGTGGTGTACGAAACCAAGCGTCGGCCACTGTTTCTGGTGGGGGCCTTGCATGGCTTCGATCATCAAAGCCTGCCCTCCACCGTCGTTCCTATTGAAACCGCCGCCGCTGCACGAGGACTCCGCTAATGTCGACTACTGCCGAACTACGCCAAGAAAATATTGCCTTCCAGGCCAATTTATATGAATCGCAGAATCCGGTTCGTCGCTGGCTTCACAATACCCGCAGGGAATGGGTAATGCATATGTTTGAAAAAATCGCGCCTCCGCAAGCGAACTTCCTAGAGATCGGGATCGGGTGTGGCATCTACACCGTGGCCATGGCCAGGCATGGCAATGTCACCGCTGTCGACATCAACCAGGATTTCGTTGACGCAGCCAGCTCCATTCCAAGGGTGTCGGCAACCAGAGCCGACATCATGACGCATAAGTTTTTCCCGACCCACGATATTGCCGTATGCTCCGAGGTGATCGAGCACATCCCGGATTCCCTGACCGCACTCCGCAACATCCGCACCGGCATCAAACCGAACGGCTACCTCATCCTGACTACGCCGAATTCCTATTCCACTATGGAGCTATTTGCCCGGTTATTGAGCATTAAGTGGGTAGTTCGCTTAGCCAGGGCCATTTATGGTGAATCGGTGGACGATCTCGGACATATCAACCGGATGACCCGAAGTCAGTTGCAAGCCCAGATTAAGGAGGCGGGATTTATCGTGATTAACCGGACTGATCGCGGGCTTTACATCCCGATCCTTGCCGAATTCGGCGGGGTAACAGGAGCACAGATTTCCCATTGGTTGGCACGCCACTTCAGGAGATCCCCTATCCTGTCGAATCTCTTGTGGACTCAGTGCTGGCTGCTGCAGCGCCCGCGATGAACCTGACCATGATTGACCGGGTATGCGCCCGTTTCCTGCTGGTAGGGGTTGGCAATACCGCGCTCGGGTTGGGTGTCATCTTTATGGCCCGCCAATTCACCGGCGACGTCATGGCCAATCTGATCGGCTACCTCGTTGTGGTTCCGATATCTTTCCTGACCCACAGGGACTTATCCTTCCGGGACGGGGGGCATCGGTGGGCTGCTTTTGCCCGTTACCTTCCAACGATCCTTGCCGGCTACGCGGCCAACTATGCCGTCCTGACTACCGGATTGGCTTTGGCCTTCAACCCTTACTTCGTACAGACCGTGGCTATCGGCTGCCATGTGGTAGTCACCTATCTCCTCTCCCGGTTGTTCGTCTTTCATCATATTGAGCAAAAAATTCATGACTAATCGCCAACTCCCCTCCATCGAAGAAGTCATGGCCGACCCTGCCTGTTCCTACTGGCTAAAAACGACGCTCCAAGGAGCATTGAATCGTGATCCGGTTGATGCGCTGGCTGACGCTATGCTTTTAACCAACCTGCTCCAGTCTCGTCTGGACGATCTGTTGCCAGCAACAGCCATCAAGGGGTAATGAAGTGGGCTACGCCATCTCCATTCCATTCGTGGTCCTGCTTGCGATTTTCGCTTACCGCGCACCATCTCCGTCCGCTTCCGGGATCATTGATCCCGACTATTACTGGCACCTGAGTTACGGTGACTGGATCATCCAGAACGGACGCCTGCCAACCGAGGATTTCTGGTCATGGACTTTCGATGGCCACGCTTACCGCCTGACTCAGTGGCTGGGCGAGGTGGCAATGGCTTTCGCCAACCAGATGGGCGGAACGCTCGGCACCTCCACACTTTCAGCCCTCTTGTTGACGCTCACGCTGGCGGCATCCTACAAGGCGGCCCGGTGTTTTCTCGATAACAGGCTGGCAGCCCTAGCGGTGTCCATCGGCTGTAACGCGATCCTCGTTTCCCTTGCCTGCCGTCCGCACCAATTTACTCATCTGGGCCTGGCTATCCTGACCTGGATGGTGGCCAGCTTTCAGACCACCGGCAAACACAGGCCCCTGTATTTCGTGCCCGTGCTTATGGCAATATGGGTCAACTTGCACGGGGGCTATGCGGTGGGCCTAGCCTACCTCTGGATGATGACCGGCCTGGTCGTTGTGGATGCCTTCGTCAGCAAGCGCCCCGACGAGATCCGTACCGTGGCCATTCCTCTGGCAATAGCCGCGGCGATCGGCACGCTCAGTACCCTCCTCAACCCTTATGGCTGGGAGGCATGGGTGTACGCCTTCGAGATCGCCAGTCTCAAGTCTTCTGCCGCCGGCATCGTGGATGAATGGGCCGCCACCAGCATCAAGACGGAAGTTGGGCTCAACTTCTTCCTGATTACCTCGGCCATGTTCGTAGCCATGGCAGCCGCCCGGCAGCGCCCGAGAATTGCTCAACTCCTGGCCGCCGTCGCCCTCTGTGCCATTGGCTGGTCTGCCGTGCGAATCTCCCTGATGTCCACAATCCTCATTGTCCCGATCCTGGCCAGCGCCCTGCGGTCTACTTCGTTCTACGACCTGGCCTTCAATGGGGATGGCAGACGCTATGACCGACTCATTCCTCTCCCTGTCGCGGTCGGTGTACTGGCAGCCCTCGCCACCTTGACCGTGTGGCTTGGGCAGATTGACCAGACGGCTGCGCGCCATGTAACGGCGAACATGCCGGAGCAAGAAGTGCGGTTCATGCAGGCGCACCATATCGAGGGGCGCATCCTCAATGCCCCCGAGGCAGGCGGTTACCTCATCCGTAAACTGGGCCAGAAGGTATCCCTTGATACCAGGCTGGACCTCTACGGTGACCGCGCCCTGTTCGAGTACCTGTTTGCCCGGCGCGGCGAAGTTGGATGGCGCGAATACATCGAGCGGATGAACCCTGATGTCGTGCTGATAAACAACCAGGCCGCCCTGCGCCAGTTGCTTTCTGGCGAAGGCAAATATCGTCTGGTATTCGAAGGTGCTGCTTACTCGATCCTGCTCAAGGCCTCCATGCGCCTGGATATACCCACCGTGTTCACGGATTTGCACAACAATCCCTTTCTTTCCCAATTGAAGTCCTGACCATGCGCCTTTTATTTCCTGCCACTCTGCTCACTTTTCTTGCCGCTCTCTGGGTAAAGGCCATCTATCCAGCGTCATCCGGTATCGCCGATACCGATTTCTACTGGCACATCACATATGGGCAGTGGATGATTGAACATAGGATGTTGCCGCCCGGCGACTCCTTCTCATGGACATTCCAGAACGCACCCTATCAACTGACCCAATGGCTTGGCGAACTATTGATGGGCGTGGCATACAATTCTGGCGGCCTGACCGGCACCAAGATGATGTCTGTCCTGCTTGCAGCCATCACCATTGGCTTTGCATGGCGTGGCGCTGCCCGCTATGTTCACACATCGCTGGCACTCGGGCTGGCCTTCGTGGCCAACCTGGTGCAATTGGTCACCCCCATGCGCCCGCAACTCTTCTCTTTTGCCCTGCTGGCCGTTTTTACCTACCTGATTGTCAGTTGGCTGGAAACAGGCCGCCGCCGTTATCTTCTGGCTTTCCCGCCGCTCATGGCGCTTTGGGTCAATCTTCACGGGGGGTTTGTGGTCGGGCTGGCGCTCATCGGACTACTGGCTGTTGGCTTGACCGGCGAGGCAATCCTTAAAAACTGCGTGCGCTCGGAGCTACATCGACTGGCCCTGGCCTGGCTCACGGTAGTTGCGTCGACCGCGGCCACATTGTTGAACCCTTACGGCATCAAGGCGTTGACCACCGTGCTGATGATTGGCGGACTTCGCAGTTCCTCGGTCATTTCCGAATGGATGCCGGTGAACCTCACCACCGAACTCGGATGGTTCTATCTGCTCAACCTTGTGCCGTTCGTGGCCATCATGGCTGTTTCCGGTATTCGCCCGAGGCTCACGCATGGACTGATCGCCGGCTTCTTCCTGGTGTTCGGGATTCTGGCCAACCGTCAGGTCGCCATGTGCGCGGCCGTCATGGCACCACTGCTCGCCGCCCTCCTCTCCCGTACACCAAACTACGAAAAGATGGCCTCCTCGCTATCAAATCCGAGTCGCCCATTGGCTCACGGACTCATCGCTGCTGCCCTGATAGCATCCTTCCCGGCCATCGCTGCCAAAGGTGACGGGACGTGGGCGGCAACCATGAACTTGCAGTATCCCGTCAAAGCAACCGACTTCCTCATCGAGCATGGACTGGACAAGCGCGTGCTGTCCGACACCCTTGAAGCGAGCTATCTCATTCATCGCCGTGTGCCCGTATTCATCGACGGACGAATGGATCTGTACCGGGATTCTTTTTTCTTCACCTGGTATCTGGCTTCGCGCGGCGCGCCAGGCTGGGAAAATATTCTTGAGCAGCACCAGCCTGAAAGCCTGCTACTCCGACAAGACATGGCACTGCGCCAGCTTGCCCTAGCATCCGGTCGATGGAAACAGGTCTATGAGGATGCAAGGTATTCGATCCTCGTGCCCATGAGTACCCCAGGGCTTCCTGCCATCCCGCCATCTTCTGTGAGATATCTGGATGCAAACGGTGGCATGGTGCGTCTATACATGCCCTAACCCAACCAAGGAAAGAACATGACGACACGGATTCGGACACCGAAGGTGCGGCCTCCTCAAGCCAGTCCAAAAGAGGTAGAGGCATGGAAAGCATTCACTGAAATGGCGGAGGCGATGCACGCTGAGAATGGGGTGATGCCGACTATGGTTCGCCAGGAACTGGACCGCCTCTGTCGGCGCGGCAACCCTCTAGCCATTCGCTTTCTGGACTCGCTGTCGTTGGCGGAATCCCATCTGCGCAGGCCTGACGAACAAGGCCAGGAACGGCCAGGAATTCGCCGAATCTCGCGTCTCCGCTGGATTCATGCGCCAACGGCACGCAAAGCGCGATAGCAATCTGTGCCGCTGCATGGCGGCGCAACCAAGTCAGAAACGGTAATGATGGTGTGCTATCCTGAAAACACTAGGAGCGCACCATGAACACATTAATCAATTTTCTGAAGCAAGCATTTTCCACCTTGGTACTCAAGCCATTTGACTGGCTTCTGTTTGGTGGCGCTGGCGTATTGACGCGCTCGAGGGAGGAATGGCGAGAGGATTTTGAATCCATGCGAGCTGTCCGTGGTTCGACGGTATCAGTCGAGGCGGATTTCCCCGAGATCGAGCATACCCCAATGGTTTGTGTGAATGGTTGGGGTGAGCCTCAGTGGATGCTGAATGGTCCTGAGCTACCGCAAGAGGTTACTACAGACGACTTTCATTCCCGAGAAGGGCGATAAGCCGAATGCTCAATCGCCCTTCTTGCCGCCTTTTGGTCAGATAAACCGGACGTTCTGGATTTTTTGGGATTCCGGATTTTACTGTGGGTGGATCTTAAATCGACCAACGGTCAATATCGTCCAATAATGTGGGTTGGCCGGTATCCGTCCAATCCTGCCACTGGCGGCAGGCCGAAACCATGGAGTTGATAGGCAACATCGTGCCATAAGGGGGTCGGTGGCCACACCTGGTTCGACCGGCAGCAACATAGTGAACAGCCGTCATTCAGTGGTGCGATGGATAGGGTACAGACTCAACGTTTGAATTCACCGGCCTGCGCATTTTTTTACGCAGGCCCGGTGGAGAGATGGGTTGGGCGTCATGCGCTTCAACGTCGTTTTCCCGACCCAAATGATCCAGGGAAAATTGGCGACCATGTGTGTTTTGGCGTCGGCGGCTTATTTATCGCAATTTCCAGTTCTACAATGGCCTTCCTTAGTTCAAGACTAATTGAGTCGGCGGGCTGGTTACGTCGCTTCTCTTTTAGTTCCTTCAGTGTTGCCTTGAGAGCCGCCAATCTTTTCTTTTCCAATGCCTCGTGGGTAAACGAGTTCTTGATGTAGTGACGTTTGCATGTTGCGCACAAATGCACCGGGCCTCTTGAAGTGTTTTGAAATAGCCATGTTTCAACATTCTGCCCACTACATCCAGTGCATGCTCGGAGGGTTGGAGATTTAGTTGCAGATTTTGTGTTCAGTATGATCGGAGCACCAACGTGATGAACGATACGCTTATGTTTCGTCAGATGCTTCCGCTTGAGTTCTAGTTTGCATATCTCGCAAGAAACAATTTCGTTGCGATATTTAGGTTTCTCTGTGGTCTTGACGATCAAGATTGCTCCTCTTTCAAACACTGTCCAGGATTGGATTGCCGCGTGGATGACGCCCAACGTCTGAATTCAGGGGCGCGACGCGGCTTTCTCGCGGCGCGTCCCTTGGAATGGGTTAGGCCTGCTCATTGCACGAAAGCTTGCGAGATAGCTCAAGGATTGTATTTGACGCACTTTGAAAGCCGCTGAATCCACTGGCTTGCACCTCGTAAAAGTAGGCGCCGCGCGAATTCTCTTGCTTATATACCGTTTCGATTCCGAGAGATGCAGAAAGGTTAATGATGATCTCTTCAAGCGTAACGCGTTGGGAAATATCTGTGTTCTTTGTTGAAGAGGTAAAGAATCCGCGGTTTGTTTTAGGGGCTTTAACGATTTTAGTTTGAGTCACTATTCTTCCTTGAAGGCATAACGGCTGGGTTTGGTCCCTTATTTACGGGCTAGGCGATTCATTCATTTATTGGTCGCGAAATACTATCTCGACCAAATCGCTTTGATTTGGGCATTGAGTAAAGCCAAGCTTGCCATACCAAGCCCTTAGCTCTTCTTCCGACCAACCGGCTTCGATAGGCCTCGGTATCAGGCATATCTTTTTGAAACCTCCTTGAGCAGCCAAAAGCTGACACTTACGTATGATCGCTGCACCGAAACCACAGCTGCGATGCTGTGGATCGACGAACAATTCGTAGACGCAGAAATAGTCTCTGTGCTCTGGAATGTCGAGCGCAACAAAGGCTATGTCTTGCCCATCTGACACCGCTACGTAGTGCCTCGTAATATTGCTCTTTGAGCTTACGGAAGCACGGTTACGCAATGGCACAGATCTGAATTCGGAATGATCACCAACTTTGTTTAGCTGGATTTCCATGGGATCGCCTAACGTCAGAATTCAGCGGACGTCAAAAGCATAGCTTTTGGCGGTCCGCTGGAATGATCTGTTAGGCTAAGATTAGTTATGCCGTTAGGAATGGTTTGGCTTTTCTTCGGCGATGCAGCGGAATTCCAAAGTAGCTGACCCCGGCCGCCCCAACGCTGGATGTGTGATTGTCGTGTTGACTATTTCCGCTTTTTTGTTTTGCTTGGCACAAAAATCATTTGCCTCTTGAGAAATTTCACCATGTACTGCCGTAGGTGCGCCAAAACCAACCTGAAGGCTTGTCTTTGAAACCATGTACCGGTCGCTGCCGCTTTGTATTATCCCGGTTGAGGCGCAGCCTGTAAGGGCGAAAACCGTTACTGCGATAAATAAGGCCCTATTTGCAGACATTGAATATCTCCGATCTAAAATTTGTTTGGCGAAAAGTTTTTATTGCGGCCTAACTTAATAATATACGGACCCACCGGTCAGTACTATTGGTAATAATGAAGCGTGTCATTTTTTATTACCCAGTTGATTCTTTAGTGTTGTGATTAGATGCAGTATCCGCATATGTCATATTACTGCAAATCAATAGCATCAGGGTATATAGCAACCAACAGGATGGCTGTTGTTGAAAGTATTGCGGACCTTAATTGAGGGGATTATGGCAGACTGCTTGGGGTCGGGAACCGCCTGACACGCATCGCTGAATGATACGGCAGCTTTGCGCTGCAAAGCTGCCACTAAAAGCGCCCACCCACAGTAGAATCCGGAGATGAAAATGTTGGGCGGTGGCTCAAAACGCTATTCACCCACAGTAAAATCCGGAATCCCGATTTTTTATAGTCGACCAGCCGTTCGGCTTTTGCTTTGTTGCCCATGCATGCTTGGGCATTTCTGGAAATCAAGCTTATTGGCTCTTGCCGTTCTCCATGACCTTGGCTCGCTCGTTCAGGAACTTGATGTCATCTTCGGTCGCACGACCGGCATTCCCCATCTGCATAAGCCGCTGCGCTGCCGGTTGGTCATTCTGCGCAAGCGTACGGAATGCTGCCTTGGTGTCTTCCGGCACTTCTGAACGACTGGTCATCCCACCGAGAAAAGAGGAATCCATGAGCCTCAACATCCCAGTTCTGTCTGCAAAGACAGCTTCCGTTGCCCGATTGATTCCGGCGCCGACAAGCGCTCGCTGCTGCTGATTGGCAAACCCTGCTTCCGTTCCTTTCTTATTCTCGGAGAAGGTATCTGCTGCCGGTGTAATCGATGGCATGGCGGTCGTCCCTGGTGCCCCAATAGCCTCGCGCTGGTGGGCGGCTTTTGCCATAGCGGCGCTGCCCGCAGAGGTTGCCTTTTGCTCGTTACCGGCGCGATCTGACTTAACAGCCGCGTCTCCCTCCGTCTTCTGACCTTCGACCGACTTCGGCGCATCGAGTGGGGCGCCTCTCATCCCGGTTGCCGGGCCATGCTCTGGAACTGCCGAATTGGCGATCCCAGGTGCCGCCCCATTGGCGACACTCTGCTGGAATCCTGGGTTTGTCACAGCAGACCGTAACGCAGTTTCGGAATTTCCTCCCGACTGGCGTAGCGCCTCCTGTCCGTAAGTATTGTTGTCATTCATGCTGACGGATGCGGTCGCTCCATCGTTGCGAGAATCGCTGGAGCTCGCGGTGCTTGTCAGGGTAGAAGATGTCTTGGTGCCATACATGGCATCCGTTGACTTGGACATCTGGCCCAGGAAGTCGTCCATAGCCGCCCGCTCTCCAGAATTGCTTGTGCGTCCCTGCAGCGCCCGGACGGCCTTGGTCGCCTTGTCGAAATTCTGTTCTGCCTGGTGGCGCTGTTCGTCTGTATTGCCCCGCTCACCGCTGAAGGACTTGCCCTCGACCGTATTATTATTAAAGCCTATAGCGCCGGTGACGCCGTATCTGGAGGAGGATGGCGCCTGCCCCAGCCGCTTGGCTGCTTCGGAGGCCTTGTTGGATGTGGCTTGATGTGGATCCGGAGATGTCACAGGAACGGCTGGCGCGCCTGGTTTACCAGGTGCGGATGCCGGTGCAGTAGCGGCTGTTTGCCCAGGATTTTGCACGGCCGCCGGTGCTCCCTGCGTTGCAGGCTGTCCCTGTGTATTTGGCACGCTGGGTGCTGGAGCCGCCCCTGTCTTAGCTTCGGTGGCTGGCGTTCCCGCTAAGGCTTCACGTGCAGCCGTTGTTTGCTGCTGGCGATTTGCAGCGTCTACAGGATTTGCGAATTGCGCATCGGCTCCTACCCCAACCCCAAGATTACTCTTAATTCCGATATCTTCCCTATGTTGATTGCCCGTGGTCACTTTAGCTGAATCCGAAGTGGACAGGGATCCTCCCGCACCGCTCTTGGACAGGAACGACCAGTCGCCCCCAATGGAACGCTCGAGGGCTTGACCAACTTTGGCCATTGCCGTGGCCCCTTGTGACTGTGTATAGGTGCCTCGCGTCCCTTGGGTAAGACCTGTTTCCGTTCCTTTGGTCAGACCAGCCTGTGTCCCACTTGCAGCCACATGACCCGCCCCAACACTGGAACCGTGGCTCCCTGTAACGCCCATGTCGCCATACTCAGCCTTGAGGTTGCCGATCTCATTGCCTGTGCCCACCTGGGAACCACGCGCTGTCCATGACCCGAACTCCCCTTGAACATCGCCACGATTCGGCGTTACATAGCCGAAGGCTGTATTGGAGTGGTTGGCAGAGGAATTATTGGCATTATGGTTGCCCCAGCTTGTGTTCCCCATAGCGACGTTGCCTTGCCCTACCTGTTCGCCAACTTTGTTGGCCGCCCGATCTGCCGGACCGGTCAGTCCCTGTGTCACGCCCGACATAGCCACCTCGCCACCCTTCACCAGCGCCAGGGCAATCATGGGCACGCTGATCGTAAGCATGCCGGCGATGGCTTCCGCAGAAATCGTGGTGTTCATCAGTTGGGCCGCATTGACTACGGAGACGCCATCCACTCCAGCTAGCGCAGCTTTCATGGACTTGGCCCCGGCCAAGGTGCCGACGTAGTTTACGATGGCGTAAAGCGGTGCCCACAGTTGCACCCAAAGCATCGTCATCACGTAAGAACGCAACACCGTTCCGCCCTTGGAGCCGGCGATAATGATGAGTAGCAGCACAATGGGGAAAACACCTAAAACCACTAGCTCAATCGCGTTCCGGACAAGTGGCAGGGTTTCTTGGGCCAGTTTTGCCATGACAGCGTATGCCGAGTTAGCGTTGGAAGCCGCCATCGCCGAGCCAAGGGCGTTTTGCGCTGCCGCCGGGTCATTCAATATCTGCGCCATGCTGGCCGACGTGTCGTTCAGCATGTTGATCATCATCCGCTGCCGGATCGCATCTGTAGTGGATGCACTTGCGGTCATAATCAGGCTTTCCGATGCTGGCAACATGGAAGTCAGAATCACGTTGGCATTGGCCGGGGTGGCGCTGGGACTCAACATCCTGGCGATCCGTGCAAATTCGGATGTTGCAGCCGGCGCAATACGGCTTCCGAGTGTTGTGGCATACGCCGTATCGCATTGCTCCGCGCCGGCGGACCCGGCGAGTGTCACCATCCGGCCCGGATTGATCAGGCCCAGGGCGCTGAAATCTGCCCAAATATTGGTCGACGTCAACAACGCTGTGACCGTGGCAGGGGAAACGACCAGCTCCGGATTGATGCAGTCTCGCATGAAGTTGATCATATCCTGTGCCAGAACTGGGTCCGGTAGTGCAGCGCCTTGGGTCTCGCGTAGCGCACGTGCGCCGCCCATGAGTCCGTGGTGACTCAACCGTAACTCCGTGTCCGGGAGAGAAAAGAAGGTTTCTGTTTTCTCGGTCAGCCAGTAACCAATGTGACTTGTTGTGCTCGCGAAGAAGGCCAGTCCCAATGGGACGTTATCGACGACGACAGGCGCACCCCCACCAGCCCCACCATGTTCCTCGATGGTGACCGTGACCCTGGGGATGAACAACGTCGTATAGAAGATCGCCATCATGATCAGATACATGGCGGCATCTTCGCCACGGGCACGCAGAAAGCCATAGCCCACCGCTATGAAAAGACCGAGGATGGCGGCGACTCGCACAATAGCGAGGTAATCCCCGTCCACACCACCTGACCCCATCAGCATCACGATTGCATTGAGGATGCCCTGGATCTGTTCAGAATTGAAGTACGCGTAGATCGTATAAACGCCACTCATGATCTGCTCTCTTAGTGACGTTTGCCGAAGCGCGCGTTTGCGGCCAGCATCTGGTTGAGGTTCGCGTACATGTAGCGCTCCGCTTTATCGAGCTGGTCGATCTTTACGAATGGGTCGCCCTTTTGTTTGTAGAAGTGATTCACCTGCTGGTGCATGTCGTCGCGGATATTTTTAATCCGGCTCCGTATGCCTTCGAGTTCGGGCGCAAAATTGGAAGGAAGCTTGTTTCCGGTGCCGGCAAGCGCCCTATCCAACGCACTCAGGTAGAAATTCACAAACTTTACCGAGGCGTCGATGGCGCCATAGTCGGCCAGGTCGGAGAGCATCGCATCCGCCACCACGGCGGCAACCCCGGTGCTTTCTGCCATGGCGGCCGCCCGATACAAAGGCACGGAGGATAACTTGAGAACGGTTTGGTGCTCGGGCGCCAAAGCGGAAGCTGCTGAGCGGCTGGAAATGTTGGTACGGATGGCGTTAATCGCTTCCATGGCGCGGGTGGCAAACGGCTTGAAAGCCTTTGCTGAAGGGGTTGGATTAAGGCACTCAGGCTCGCTATCGCAAACGAGCACATTGAGAGGCGCGGGTGGGCCCGTTAGAGTTCCAACCAGATCTTTGAAATCCAGTGTTTTCGGCTTTCCATTGTTATGCTGAACCGTATCTGAGCCGTCGTCTGACGGTCCTGAGCGGATAATCAAGGTTGGACCGACCAGAGACATGATCAGGTCTTTCTCGTCAGTTGAAAGATCCAAGGAGTTGGCGTTGTCCAAGACCCACCGGACCACGTTCACGTCCACTGGAATCTTGGATCCTGCATCGGCACTGGTAAGCGATCCTTTAGCCTTCCCATAGTTCTGCTTATATTTCTCTTCGAGCGCCTTGGAATAGCCGCCACTCTGAATGCCCATCATCGCATCGGCTTCATCCACATATTCCCCGATAGAACGCGCATACCCAGACGCATCCCGTGCGTTGGCCTTCATAAAGTCTCCGGCAATGCTATCCACCCCTTTTTTCGCAGCCGCGCAGGAATTCATGGAGAACTGGTTCACTCGCTGAGCAAGATCGTTGATGACTTCGAGAGTCACCGCGATTTCTGGCGCCATGCTTCGCAACGCCAATTCAAAGAAGTATCCGACAGAGGCTTGCCCAAAATTACGCAGTGCCTGGACAAATGCCTCCTTGTTCGGGAAGCTATATGCTCCGAGATACATGTCAATACCGCCGCACCCTGCCTTGAGCGACGGAGGTGAAATCGAAATGGGCTGAAAGTTCTTGTTTGGCACGCGCCACGTCAATCCACCGCCGGAATAACCGACCACGGATTGTGAGGCTATGGCTTGTGGCGACGTCACGTTGGATGCCGCGCCAGCCGAGTTGTAAAAATCCTGCATCCAGTCAGCCGATGCGTGAATCGGAGCAAAGGCGAACCATACGGCGAGCGTGCCGGCAGTTAGTCGAGTACGAAGCTTCATGATCAGAATTCCTGGCCTGGGGCGGTTTTAGTTAATACGCGAATGCGTTCAGAAATATCTTCTGCTGCAATGACTCCCGTTCCTAGCGGGATCATCTGCTGGGTTCTGCGGTCGATCAGGAACATCGCGGGAACGGTCTGGATCCCATTGCCGCCGGAGGCCATCATGGAGATACCGTTATCTGCCTTGGCGTCTGGGAACATGTGGATAGGCTTGCCATCGAGCGACACGGTGAGAATAGGCATCCCCGTCTTGGAAGATAGCGCCTTGAGTACCGGTGCCTGGTCATGACAGAAGTCGCAGTCGGAACGGGCGAAAAATAGAATGCCGTGGGTCTGGGCGAGTTCTGCCATCGTTCCATCCCGTTCTTTGTCACGTCGTTCGCGAACTTTCATGCTTGCGAAGTTGGCTGTCGGGCTCCGGGCTGAATAATTTACGTCTGGCTTTGACCAGACCACCCTTCGCGAAACGTCCGCAAACATCGAAGCCTTATTCATCACGTAGTTTTGCGCCTTTAGAAACTCGTGGACGTTTTTCTCGGTAGGGTTGATTACGGCAACACCCTTAATATGTTCCAATTCCTTTTTGACCTCTTCGAGGGTGGTCATTTCGTAGATCGTCTTGGGCTTCTTTTCCGCTTTCTTTTCCTCCGGTTGGCGCATCTCTTCGCGTGGATCTGGATACCAATTGAAGCCTCGATCCGGATCTCCCCACGGACTTTGATCCCACCATAAGCCAGTTGCGGCCTGTGACGGCACGCTTGCCGCCTGGCTCTGCGCGACCATCAGTGAACCAATTGCCATAAATAGAAATTGTTTAATTCGCATTCTGGAAACTCCGATAGGGGCACTGGTAAGGAATGGGGTCACGACTTAACGTAGCCTGCATTTTCCTTGTCAGATCACCTGTTTTTCCTTGATTGATGAGCTGTTGCAACGCCTTGGCATCAAGTACCGCTAGCGCCTTCCCTGCTGCGGCCTTGTGTTGAGAGATAACGGAATCGGTCACTACGCGAACCAGGCGCTTAACGGTTTTCTTGTCGCCCTGACATACGAGGACATTGGCGGCGATGTAAGGCGCCCGCCCGACACTCAAGCCCGGGACTGTAAATGCCGTGTCGGCACCCTGCCAGGTGGCAATACCCGCTTCCAGAATTGTCCACCATACTTCCGTGGGTGTTTCATCGGCGGCAATTGCTGCCAGTGTCTGCAGGGCTGCGTGTTCTACTTCATGCCAATCATTGAGCGCATCGAACTTCGATCCGATTGGCAGTAGTGCCCTAACCTCATCCGCATACTCGGTGGCATGGTGTTGCTCGATCCAGTAAAGTGCGGCCCTCATCTGGAGTCTGTCAGCCGCCGTGGTCGGCTTGGCTGCCAAACGGGTATGAAGCTCATCCGGAGTCGGCTCGGCAAATAGAATCGCCCATCCATCCATGTGGAGCTTTTTATGGCCGATAGTGAAAGCGTCCACCTCCAAGAATCGTGCCGATGCCGGGTCAAAGATGGCACCGTCACTCCCCTTTAGTCGCTCATCGGATTGGGCATGGTAGCGCTCGTGGAACAGACCGAGGCATTTCCATGGTGCTTCCCCACCTCTGAAGTCACCATTGGTGTAATACTGCGAATTGCTGCGGGCCATCTTTGGGTTCATTAACTGGAGATATACCCAGTCATCACAGTCAGCCCTACCAAGAAGATGGAAATATCGTGTAACGGGCACTTCACCAACGAACGCGATGTAGGCGCCGCTCTTGAGATTGGAGGTCAAAACCTCCTTGTTGCGCTCTCCCGCAAGCACAGCCATGCCCGGAGACGGATTGAGCTTGATTCTGGGTTGTAGGGCGCCCGGGGTTTCCTCAACCGCCGTTGGATCGTGTCCCATAATGGTAGCGGCCGCGGCACGGAATTCCGGTGGGGATTTCTGACGATAATCGACCGATCCGCCCGTCGTTGAGCAAGCAGCTATGGTGATGGCCAGTGCGATAGAAAAGAGGATGCGGAGCATCCTGTGAAGATACTGTCCGCAAAGTTTTGGTACAACACAGAAATACCGCTATAACCGTGCTTTTAACAGCAGTTTTGGGCGGTTATTGCATAATTCCTGCACCAATGCTATCGGGATTAAAGACGTAATTGCAAAGGCACCTTGTTAGGGCGCCTTTATTTATTTCCGGAGCCAATGAATTTACTTCCATCGGACATTTAATCTTTCCTACACCTTCGGGATCTTCACTGCACGGGTAGCGAAAGACCCCTCCATGATGCGGATTCGATCACCCACCTGTATTGGATTTTCGTCCTGCTCTTGGACGACGGCCATCATGTCGGCGCTACCGTCAATTTGGTAGAGAATTTCGACGCCTTTCTTCGCATTAACAGCCTTCTCCGCAACGGTTCCGGCAACACCACCGACGACAGCCCCTGCGATGCCCGCAACAATACCGCCCCTACTATTGATCGATGTCCCAAGCACCGCGCCAGTTGCCGACCCAGCTGCTGCACCGCTTCCGGATGCCGGCGTAGCGATATCAACTTCGCGTACTTCAATAACAGTGGCCAACTTGACTTTCATGGCCTGCTGAACTTGCCCCGATTGATAAACACCCGGTTTGTAGCTGGTCGCGCAACCCGTTAGTGTCAGAACAGCCCCAGCAAACAACAGTGTAATAAATGCTCTCATGCCCTATCTCCTATTGGTTAATTTATCTCAGTCTTCTCTGTATCCGACAACACGCAAAACACCGTCCTCATATGCGATCTGACGCAGAGCGTCGTCCGAAACCTGGTCATCAAAGGCGATTGCAGCAACCTCTTTTGCCGGTTTGTTTCGGGTTGTGGCCACACTCAGATGTAGCACGCGCGTCGCACCAGGGGGTATGGATGCCAGAGTCGGAACGCCGATCCGGTTTTCGTTTGCAACCGGGGATGGGCTGAAGTCTTTTGCGGCACCAAGAAAAATCTCGGATATGGCAATTGCGGGGCTATCCGGGCCGGAGCATTTCTCCCCCATGGCACTATTCACCAGATCGCATAGCTGCTTTCGTTGGTTTTCCACCTGGCTCCTATCCTGCGCTGTCCACGAGACGTTGTAACGCCAAACAAACAGAGGGACGTTCGCGCCAATCGAACCGGAAACAACGGTCGTCACGTTGGGTCGTTCGCCAGACCAGTTTCTATATTGAATCAATTCAGGCTTGATTCCGTTGCCTGCGTTGGCTAGTCCACACGACAGCGCAGACAGGACTGCAATTACATTCAAAACTCTTTTCATCTTGCCTCCTGTTCCCGAACGGCTTCATTGCCTACGGAATACTTCAATGATTCCGTAAATCAATGACTATTTCTGGAAATTTTATGCCCAATCACTGAGACTGCATCGGTGGACGACCGTCGCGACACATATTCAATTGGAATCCCACTCCTTTAAGTGGCGCAACGCCGCCATCTTTAGTCGGCAACCGCGATTCCGGTGCGGAAAACAATACCTGAAGACGCTTGCACCCTGGTTGTTTCAATGTGCCTATTGTTTTGACATCCACAAATATCCTGGCATTCGTCTTAATCTCACTCTGCATCTTCTCAAGGAGTGCTCCACGCACCTCGGTTCGTGCATTCCCATTTGGCGAGTCTATTGCTTCAGCGAACAATGCGCGGAAATTGGTCGTTTCGATCGTTTCAGCAATGGCTGGCTGTAGCAGTCCGCTGGCACACAGTAAAAATATGGCGGCAAGATATCTCATGGTCCGTAGTAACTCTGAATTTTGTTTTGGGCACGCTGCATCGCTGGCGTGGCGCTCTTCACCGACGGCGCGATTTCCGCGATGAACTCGGACATGTCGATCTTGCTGAAGTCGATCGATTGAAGTTGCTCTGGCGTAAAGCCCTTGCAGTCTGGGTTCTCGCCGCTACCGAACGACATGCCGAGCTGCGCCCTGCCGCCTTGAGCAATAATTTTGGCCAGGCGACTGTTATAGCAGCAATAACCCTCGGTTCTAGTCACGCAAGCATTCAAAATCTTCGAGCTGCAGTAGTCCCCTACATAAACGCAAAGATTCTGGCCTCGTTTCATGCCCAGCAGCTTCTCATCCTCGCTGCATTCCAGCATTGACATGACAATTTGAATGGCGACCGCAATCGCAAACGAATACGGATCGAACCCGGTGAACGCAATTCCGTCCACTCCAACCTCGAAGGTAAATCCATACAGGCTAACGTCTCCAGTGTATGACCAGGCGTTGGATGACCAGGCATCGACGGAGCGATCCACCAGCCATGGCATGCTGGAGTTGAACATCATGTCGTAGGCGTATGGTGTGCCGATTGCGCGCACGTATTCGTAACCGAAATCTACTGCCTTGGCACCGACGGCCATCGACGAATTATTCATCGACCCGCCACCGCCGCTTGTCTTACAGCAGTTCGCCAAACCGAATAACTTTTTGTCGCACTTGCCACTGGATCCATTGAAAAATGTTGAAGTATAAGGATCCAGGTAGAACCCTGCCTGGCGGGCAATCTCCATCCCGCTGACGGCCTTTCCAAAGTCCTTGTCCGCCAGATAGCCTGTGTTGAAGCAGTTTCCCTGGATACAGAATTGCTGTGTATCACATTCAGCAACCGTTGTTGGGCCGCTTCCGCCTGTAGTGCATTTGTACGTGTGCTCAACGACCTGGCAGACAGGACCTTTTCCTTGATCCATCGTTTCGACGCATTTGCTCCCGGTTTCGGTACACTTCGGATTCGAGCTGAACTCCTGGCAATCCGAAATCATGTTGGAAGAACTGCAGTTGTATGTTCGTTCCCAGGCCCAGCATGACCGCGTAACATCAAGGCCGTTGATGTTCTTGGTGGGAGTGGCGTCTATACAAACGTCCGCGCCTTGCTTCGCGCACGTGCCGCTTGCCGCCATTGCTGCGCATGCCGAATCGTCGATATCATCCTTTGTGATTCGATAGGTTGTTGCCATAAGCCACACGTTGGTTGGCAGGGGTGTGGCAACCGCTTTGCCGTCGGTGCAAAGGTAGGTGTTCTTGTAATTCAGGCATGTGCCGTTAAACGCAACCTGGTTACAGCCCGAATTAGTCACGCCACAGCCCAGGTCTTTCACTGGCTGACAGTAGTCCACAGCATTCGGGTCGACACAATTGTATGTGGCCATGTAATTCCAGCAATCACGATAGATGTTGGCGCCGGAGATGTATTTTGTACTTGGCCCGTCGACACAGACTTCTCCCGTTTTTTGGCATGTGGGCACAGCCGCACTCATGCTTGACATCAGCAGAAGGAGAAGCGAGACGCAATACGAGAATAGCGATTTCACAGAGTTCTCGCATTGAGCTGTGAACAATTATCCGTCCAGGAATCCGTATCAACGTGGTATGAGTGTGGGCGGACAAAGCTAAAGGTGCCGCGAGCGCGAATGATGTATGTCGAATTGCATACCCATCCGGAGTAATCGTCCCAGTAACATGAACTGTCTACATAAGCAGTCGAAAACGTGAAATTACAGTTTGTTGCGTTACAGCTACCACCTTCATAGTTCACTCGATTAAAGTAATCCGTGCCGTACCACGAACGCCCCACAAAATTAGTAAAGGCCTGCGGTGATGTTGCACCATTAGCGGCATTTACGGCGAACACAGCCGAGCCAGAACATGGGCTTTCTGTGCATGTGGCGTTCATGGAGAATTGCATGGTGGTGGCATCAGGCGCACAGTAAGCATTGATAATGATGCCCGCCCATCGACGTCCAACCTCTCCATTGCCCCACGTGTTTACCCAGAAATTGCCGAAATAACTCCCTGGCGTACAGCTATTGAACCATGCTACCGAAACGGCAAGCTGTTTGTTGCACGTCTGGGTGGAGATAACGGATTTGGTATCTATACATTGGTAAGTGCGGTCTATTGCAACTTTCACCACGCGGTTCACCTGACACGTCGATTGCGACACTGACAAGGCTTCATGACACACCTCAAATGTCGTAGAGCCTGAATCTATCGTCGTGGACGCCTTGCAGGCTTCATAATTCTTTCCTAAATTCTCTGCGATCGCTCCGGGATCGTTGCGGATTTCCTTGCCCTTCATGAGCAGCGGATCGTTCTTTGTCAGCCCAATCGCTGGCTTGTAGGTACCAATGTTGTTGAGGTAGTTGATTGCGTTGCATTCCATGGCGCCTGCGGCATCGGAAGGCGGCGTTGTGCCACAACCGCTAATCTTGGTCTGCCCTGGCAACATCGTATTCCCTGTCCCACCACCAAAATAACTTGCTTCTGGTGCCGTGGTTCCATAAGAAGGGAGATTGGCGGTTGCGTTTGACGTGCTGACGCTGCCAAACACCTCGCTTTTAGACGAAGAACCAGTTGAACTACCCAGGGCGAACGCGTCCGAGGCTGTCATTGGGGTGTCGGCTTTGGCGGTGAGTGCCAAAAAGCCGACTATGCTAACCATCACCATTCGGACAAAATTTCTTGTCATCGCGCGGTTTCCATCTTTCTAAGCCTCTCCTCTGCAACTCGTGCCATTGCCCCTCCGTGTTGTGAGAAGTATTCAAGCGCGTAATCCAACGATACGTCCCCCTGAACGGAAATGCTGGCCGCCATGCAGCTATTCCCTTCGCATCCTTGCGATGCCCGCCCTGGTTCAGTAAGGACGAAGGTGGGTACCGTCTTCACCGAGAATTGCTTAAAGAGGTTCGGGTTAATCTGTATTGAGGCCCCTGTTTCTACCACCGGCTTGAGGATGCGCAGTGTTTCCTCGTAGTTGTTTTTGCTGAGCCCCCCCTTGATGCCGCGCAAAACAAGGATCGCGCGGGCCCGGCGCGCCTGGTTACCCAGTTTGCGAAGGGCTTCGATTGGCATCGATGTGGAAATAAATACGAGCAGATCTTCCGTTGGGGCATCGGGGCGTTGATCAAGATTCTTGTAACGGCTTGCGATTTCCATTGGATCGGCGATCGGGGCCGCTCTCGCCGCCTTCAGCTTCTCTGCCGGGATGGTCATCGTTGGTTGTTGTGGAACCCTTGTCGGCGCATACCCCATCTCACGGTTAGCTCGCTCCGTCCTGGCC
>JAIOJM010000241.1 GCA_019911785.1 Sulfuricella sp.
ACCAGTTCGACAAGATCTTCCCCGGCTGCCGCCTGCTCGACATCCACGAATACCTGATGGAAAAAGGGCTGAAACTGGAAGGCGTGACCGGCACGCGCTACATGTACCACGACCCCTGCCACACCCCGATCAAGACCTACAGCCCGCTGAAAGTGGCCAACGACCTGCTCGGTGGCGGCGTCAAGCTGTCCGACCGCTGCTGCGGCGAATCCGGCACGCTGGCGGTAACCCGGCCCGACATCTCCACCCAGGTGCGTTCCCGCAAGCAGGAGGAAATCGTCAGGGTTGCCGCCGAAATAAACCGGGAAACCGCTTCCGCCGAAAGCCCGAAGATTAAATTATTGACATCTTGCCCCTCTTGTTTGCAGGGATTACACCGTTACAATGATGATACGGGGATAGAAGCGGATTACATCGTGATCGAGCTGGCCCGCCACCTCTTGGGCGAGAACTGGCTTGCCGATTATGTGTCGAATGCGAACAACGGCGGCATCGAACGGGTGCTGCTCTAAGGCATCATGTGCGAGCTGTGCGAAAACGTCGGCGGCGAGTTACTCTGGCAGGATGCGCTGTGCCGGGTGGTGCTGGTCGAAGACCGCGACTATCCCGGCTTCTGCCGCGTCATCTGGACGAAGCACGTCAAGGAGATGACCGACCTGCCGGCAGCGGAACGCCGGCACCTGATGGACGTGGTGTTCGCGGCGGAAAGTGCGGTTCGGCGGATGCTGCAGCCGGACAAGGTGAACCTGGCCAGCCTGGGAAACCTGACTCCGCATCTCCACTGGCACGTTATCCCGCGCTGGCGCGGCGACCGGCATTTCCCCAACCCGATCTGGGGTGAAATGCAGCGTGATGCGCGGCCCGCAGCGCCCGAGAAGCTGGTGGAAGGCTTGTGCACCCTAATCCATGAGGCACTGCAGACTGCCTCGGACTGATCGTTTCCCTCTCTCCTAACTCTCTCCCAGAGGGAGAGAGGGACGAGGTCTCGCTTCGCGAGTTTCACTTTGATGGAGGCTCCCATGAACTCACCCGTGCTTCCCGGACCGGCACTATCGCCCCAGTTCAGTGACGCCATTACCTGCAGGCAATGGCTGAAAACGCTGCCGCTGACCAATGTTCCCCTGGCGCACGCCGCCTTCACTGCCCAGATCGAGCTGCTCAACCGGGCTCCCTTCGCTCCTCTGGAGCGCCTCAGAATCAACGAACTGCTGCGTGACCCGATCGCCTTTGTGCAGCTGGAGATGGCCAGGAAATACCTCGGCAAGCCCCTGCCGCTCGAGACTGTCCAGCTCAACAACTGGAAGAGCGTAGTCGGCCTCTGGGCTGCGCTGGGCGCAGCCTTCCGGCTTTCCCTCCAGGCCTGCCTGGAAGGTGACTCCAGCGTCGCCGCGCACGCCGCTCTGATCACCCAGCGCTGCCTGCGCTACACTGGCCTGCAGTTGGTGGAGCACTACCGCATCTACCGCGAAATCGAAAAGGGCGTGTGGCAACAGGCGCACGAATTGTATGCCCTCGCGGAGCAGCGGGGTTACGCCATGGATGTGGTGAGGGACAGCCTGAACAAGCAAACCGATAGCGCCACCTGCGCTGCCTCCTATGCCCAGATTCTGCTCACCCACCTGGCCGACCCCTACCGTCTGACGCCAAGACAGCTCTCCCTGCTGGACCGGTGGCTGGATAAATGGGGGGTGCGCGTAACGATCACCGCCACTCCGCCGGAAGACACTTCATTGTCCCTGATCGGAGTGGATCTGGCCTCGTCAGCGCCCCCCGTCATTGTGCGCGATGACGTGAAACTGGCCAACCCCCGCTATCTCGACACCGACCGGCTCGCCACCACTTTCCGCAAGCGCATCAAGCAGCTCAGAAAGAATGAGGATCCCGCCGCGCTGGGACTGGGCGAAGACTGCGTGCAGCCCGACTGCGAGGCCCTGCTGACCCTACTCTACCGGCACTGGTTCGAGTCCGCGCCGAAACGCAGGAACTTTACCCGCCGGCACGGTGCGAACAAGGCACAAGTCGCGCTCGGCATGGCGGCAATCCACTTTTTCCTGGGAGGAGAAAAACCCTTCAAGCAGCCGGGCGAAAGGGAAAAGCTCAGCCAGCGCGAAATCGAGGATCTGCAATTCTTCGGCCGCATCAGCGAGCAGACGGAAAAACACCATATTTCGCAGCTGGGATTTGGCCTCGAAACCTGGCAGGTTCAGGATGAAGGCGCGCTCGGCTTCCGCCTGGCCCGGCCGGATGAGGGCTGCATGCGCATCAGCCTGAAACAGCTCATCGCCATCCGTCCGGCGGACAGCAACACCTATGCGCTGGGCGTGATCAAATGGCTGATCTTTCCCTCGAACGATGGCCTTCATATCGGCGTTCGTCTCCTGCCCGGCGCACCGCTCGCCATCGCCGCACGTTCAGTATCGCTGATGACGGATGCCACCAGCAAGTACGTCCAGTCCTTCCTGCTCCCGGACCTGCCCATGCTGAAAGAAACCACCAGCCTGGTGCTGCCGCCGGGCGGGTTCGCTCCAGGCAGACTGGTGGAAATCCATACCGGCGAGGAGCCCATGACCGTCAGGCTGCACAGCCTGATTGAGAAAGGCAGCGATTACGAGCGGGTGGGGTTTGTTTTAGATGGTGAGCGGTGAACAGGGAGCAGTGAGCCGAGAAAAGCAACCCCGCTCACCGCTCACCGCTTACCGCTCACTGCTCACTGCTCACTGCTCCCTGTTCACCGCGATCAGCCGTCGCGCCGGGAAACAGGCGCTGAAGGTGCTGCCCTTGCCCGGCGTGCTCTCGATTTCGAGCCGCGCCTGATGGCGTGTCAGGGCATGCTTGGCAATGGCCAGCCCCAGGCCGGTGCCGCCGGTTTCTCGCGAGCGGCTGCGGTCCACCCGGTAAAAGCGTTCGGTGAGGCGCGGAATGTGCTGCGGCTCGATGCCGATACCGCTGTCCTGCACGCTGAACACCCCTTCCCCCTCCCACTCTTCCCATTGCAGCACGATCTCGCCGCCATCCGGCGTGTAACGAATGGCATTGCTGACCAGGTTGCCGAAGGCGCTGCGCAGCTCGTCCTCGTTGCCCAGCAGCCAGCGCTCCGAAGCCAGGTTCAGCCGCAGCCGGTGCCGTCCGGCGCTCAAGGATTGCGCATCTTTCAACAAATCCCTTAGCAGGCGCGGTACGTCGACTTTCTCTTCCCGATGGGCAGTGTGGCTGCTTTCCAGCTTCGACAGCATCAACAAATCCTTGACCAGATGCTGCATGCGGTTGGTCTGGTCGAACATCAGGTTCAGGTAGTGCCGGGTCTGGGTTTCATCCAGATGCTCCATGTCCACCAGCGTTTCGAGAAAGCCGCCGACCACGGTCAGCGGCGTGCTCAATTCGTGGGAAACGTTGGCGACGAAATCGCGGCGCATGGTCTCGACCCGTTCGAGCTGGGTGATGTCGCGGCTGATCAGGAGCTTCTGTTCGTCGCCAAAAGGGATCAGCTGAATCGACAGCACCAGTTCGCGGTTGCGGGTGGATTTGAATATCAGCGGCTCGCGATAGTTATGCGCCGCCAGGTAATCGGTAAACTGGGCCTGGCGGATCAGGTAGGTCATCCACTGCCCGCGGTCGCGCTCGAGGTTGATGCCGAACTGCGTCTCGGCCACCGGATTGCACCACTCGATCTGGCCGCTGCTGTTCATCATCACGACGCCGTCCGGCATCGCCTCGCCAGCCTGCTGGAAACGCTCCAGCGCATTGGAAAGATTGTGCTGGCTATCGGATTGCTGCCGCTCCAGCTGGTAGAGCACGGCAAATGCCTCTTCCCACAACCCGGATCCGTGCGGCACCGTCCCGACATCCGGCTTGCGCAGCCAGCCATCCAGCGCATTCAGATTGCGCAAGTGATGGAGAAGGTAAAACAGCAGCAGGACGACCATCAGGAGCAGCGCCGGAACCGCGCCCGCTGCCGCCCACAGAACGAGCGGAGCGACCGCCAGCAGGCCCAGCGTCAGCAATGAACGCCACCAGAAACTAAGCATGAGAGAGGGTCGGGAATCTGAACATGGGAACGAGAGTATTTTAGATGGGATTGGGGTTATCCGTCGTCAATTTTCAGTAAAGACTTCATAAGCAGCCATCTTTCCCCTTCCCCCTTGCACTCGTGCGAGTGTCACCGCCAGGTTCCCGCTGCTTCGCAGCGACCACGGCGAGACAGGGGGAAGGCCGGGATGGGGGTAGAAAGGCGAGGCATAGATGCCGTGTCGATAACTTCACCCTCTCACCCCCATCCTAACCTTCCCCCTAAAAAGGGGAAGGAACAAACGTGAAGGGCGCTTGTTATGAATTGGCATGCACCGACAGCCGGTAGCCGGAGCCCCGCACGGTCTGGACCAGGCCGTCATGCCCGGTCGCTTCGAGCGCACAGCGCAAACGGCGGATGTGCACGTCAACCGTGCGGTCTTCGACAAACACATGGTTACCCCAAACCTGGTCGAGCAATTGCGCTCGGGAATACACCCGCTCGGGATGGGCCATGAGAAAATGCAGGAGGCGGAATTCCGTCGGCCCGAGTTCGATCGGCTTGTCGCTGCCGGTTACCCGGTGCGTCGCAGGGTCGAGGCGCAAGCCTGTCACCTCCACCGCATCGCCCGCCATCTGCGGCGCACGGCGGCGCAGCACTGCCTTGATGCGGGCATTCATCTCGCGTGGGCTGAACGGCTTGGTGATGTAGTCGTCGGCACCGGTTTCCAGGCCGGTGATCTTGTCCTGCTCGTCGCCCCGCGCCGTCAGCATGATGATGGGCACGTCCCGAGTGCGCTTGTCGGCCTTGAGGCGCCGCGCCAACTCCACCCCGCTCATGCCCGGCAGCATCCAGTCGAGCAGGATCATGTCGGGCAGCGACTCGCGCATCAGGGCCAGCGCCTGCTCGGCGCTAGCGGCAACCACGGGGCGATGCCCCGCCTGTTGCAGATTGAGCACCACCAGCTCGCGGATCGCGGGTTCGTCCTCCACCACCAGAATTGTTGCCGACATAGCCGTTCCTGCGTAACCGATCGAATAAGATAGCGGATATTATGTCGCCAATATGACACTTTGATGACAGAAATGCGATGGCCGTCGTGTCTTGTCTCGGGCCGGTTTATGTTTTACCTCAACTCGGTTATGATTTCCACTTTCAATTGAGCCGCTCCCCCTGAACAGCATGGAAAAAACCACCCATTTCGGTTTTCAGACCGTCGAGGAATCGCAAAAGGCAAAAAAGGTCGCGGAAGTGTTCCATTCCGTGGCGCAGCGCTACGACCTGATGAACGACCTGATGTCGGCCGGGCTGCACCGGCTGTGGAAGCACTTCACCATCGAACAAAGCGGCACCCGGGAAGGCAGCCGGGTGCTCGACATCGCCGGCGGCAGCGGCGATCTGTCGCGCGCCTTCGCCAAGCGCGTCGGCAACAGCGGACAGGTGATCCTCACCGACATCAACAGCTCGATGCTCGGGGTCGGCCGCGACCGGCTGCTGGACGACGGCATCGTCCCCCTGGCGGCGCAGTGCGACGGCGAAAAGCTGCCGTTCCCGAGCAACCATTTCGACTGCGTCACCGTCGCCTTCGGCCTGCGCAACATGACCCACAAGGACGCCGCGCTGAAAGAAATGTACCGCGTCCTGCGCCCCGGCGGACGGCTCCTGGTGCTGGAGTTCTCCAAAATATGGAAACCGCTGCAACCCCTGTATGATGTCTATTCGTTCAAGGCGCTGCCGGTGATGGGCAAGCTGGTAGCGGACGACGAAGAGAGCTACCGCTACCTGGCCGAATCCATCCGCATGCACCCCGGACAGGAAGAGCTGAAGCAGATGATGGAACAGGCGGGCTTCGAGCGTGTCGAATATTTCAACCTGAGCGCGGGCGTTGTCGCCCTGCACAAAGGCTTCAAGTTTTAGCCAAGGAGTTTTCCATGAGCAAATTTTTCACCCTGTTTTTTGTTGCACTGATCAGCTTTGGCCTGACGGCGCAGGATGCCGACGCCAGGCGCCTGGGTGGCGGCAGCAGCATCGGCAAACAGCGTTCGACCACATCCCAGCAGACGGCAACACCACCAAAGCCGGCGCAAGCCCCTGCGGCGGCACCTGCCCCGGCCCCGTCCGGCGCCAGCAAATGGCTCGGCCCGCTGGCTGGCCTGGCCGCAGGCGGCCTGCTCGCCTCCATGTTCATGGGCGGCGGCCTGGCTGGCGGCATGGGCAACATCCTGATGATCCTCGCTCTGGTTGGCGGCGCATTCTTCATCTTCCGCATGCTGCGCAAGCCGCAGCCGCTGCCGGTGCAGTACGCCGGCCACACGGAACGGACGTCCGTGGCCGACATCGCCGCGCCTAACGGTTCCGCCGCGCCCGCCGCAGCGATGCAGTCCAGCAGCACCCGTCCGGCCTGGTTCGAGGACGAGCCTTTCCTGCGCGAAGCCAAGAAGCAGTTCCTCCGCCTGCAGGACGCCAATGACCGCGGCGACATCAACGACATCCGCGAGTACGTCACGCCGGAAATGTATGCCGAAATCAGCATGCAAATTCAGGAGCGCGGCGACAAGCCGAACAAGACCGAAGTGGTGACCCTCAATGCCGAGATCGCCGATGTTGTCACCGAAGGCGACCTGGTAATCGCCAGCGTGCGCTTCTCCGGCATGATCCGCGAAGAAGCCAACGGCCCGGCGGCAGCCTTCAGCGAAATCTGGCACATCCAGAAATCCCAGTCGCAGCCCAACGCCACCTGGTTCATCTCGGGCATCCAGCAGGTTTAGAGGATTGCCTTCATTCCAATCTTCTCCCGGAGGGTTGCCCTCACCCCAACCCTCTCCAGCCTGCGGGAGAGGGGGCAAACGTGAAGGGCGCTTGTTTTGATCGGCCTGCCAGAAACCGCGCTGGCCGGGCTTCTCAATCATCTCCTCAGCCAGCACTCCTGGGCCACGGCGCGCCTGCGTCCGCATGCCGGCAAAACCCTGCAACTGCGACTGCCGCTGACCTCTGCAGTTCTTTCCATCCAGGAGGATGGCAGCCTCGCACCCGCCGTGCCGGGTGCACCGGTAGACGCCACACTGATCCCCAACCCACTGGCCTGGCTGACCTCCTCGGATGCACGCTTCATCGCCGGCGGGGAAGATGCCGTTCTGGCCAAAGAGCTCGCGGAAACCCTGGGAAAAATGCGCTGGGACGTGGAAGAAGACCTGAGCCGGGTGTTCGGCGACATCGCGGCACACCGTCTGGTTTCCACCGCAACCGATGTACTCGAGTGGCACAGGAACGCCGCCGAAACCATCGCCCGGTCCTGGGTCGAGCACTGGCAGGAAGAGAGTCCGATGCTGGCCCAACCCGAGCAGGTGCATGCCTTCTTCAAGGAAGTGGGCGAAGTGCATGACCGGGTGGAACGGCTGGAACAAGCAATAAAACGACTTCAACCTAAAAACGATTAACCACGAATGACACGAATAGAACACGAATGTTCACTAATAATCAAAGAATTGGCGAGATTAATCTGTTTGGTGAGGCGATATTTGTTGTTAACTATTTGTGTTCATTCGTGAACATTCGTGTCATTCGTGGCGTGTAGGGTTTTTTAGGATCAGCCAAGCAATGAAACTCCTGCGCCTCGCCAAAATTGTCTATGTCACCCTGCGCTTCGGCCTGGAGGAATTCATCCTCGGCCACGAGCGCTTCCGCTGGCTGCGGCCGCTGGTCGTGGTCGCGCTGTTCTGGCGCCCGCTCGAAGAATCCCGCGCGGTAAGGCTGCGCCAGGCGCTCGAAGCGCTCGGGCCGATCTTCGTCAAGTTCGGCCAGGTGCTCTCCACCCGGCGCGACCTGATTCCCGCCGATATCGCCGACGAACTCGCCAGGCTGCAGGACCGGGTGCCGCCGTTCGCGCCTGAAATCGCCCTGGCGGCGATAGAAAAAGCCTACGGCAGGCCCGCCAGCGAGGTGTTCGCCGAATTCGACCCGGTGCCGGTGGCCTCCGCGTCCGTCGCCCAGGTTCACTTCGCCCGGCTGCAGGATGGCCGCGAGGCGGCAGTGAAAATCCTGCGCCCTGCCATCGCCCACGTCATCGCCCACGACATCGCGCTGCTCTATGCCGGTGCCGGCCTGGTCGAATCCCTGTGGGAGGACGGCAAGCGCCTTCGTCCGTGTGAAGTGGTGGCGGAATTCGAGAAGCACCTCGAGGACGAACTCGACCTGATGCGCGAGGCCGCCAACGGCAGCCAGCTGCGGCGCAATTTCCAGGATTCCGACCTGCTGCTGGTGCCGGAAATCTACTGGGACTGGTGCCACAAGAATGTAATGGTGATGCAGCGCATGGCCGGCACGCCGATCAGCCAGGTCAATGCTTTGCGCGCACAGGGCATGGACATCCCCAAGCTGGCGCGGGAGGGGGTGACGATCTTCTTCACCCAGGTGTTCCGCGACGGCTTCTTCCACGCCGACATGCACCCCGGCAACATCCTGGTCAGCCCGGACGGGCGCTACATCGCGCTCGACTTCGGCATCATGAGCACCCTCACCGACAGCGACAAGAACTACCTGGCGCAGAACTTCCTCGCCTTCTTCAAGCGCGACTACAAGCGCGTCGCCCAGGCCCACATCGAGGCTGGCTGGGCTCCTCCGCAGACCCGCGTGGACGAGTTCGAGGCGGCGATCCGTTCGGTGTGCGAACCGATCTTCGACCGCCCGCTCAAGGAAATTTCCTTCGGTCGCTTCCTGCTGCGCCTGTTCCAGACCTCGCGTCGTTTCGGCGTGGTGATCCAGCCGCAACTGGTGATGCTGCAAAAAACCCTGCTCAACATCGAGGGCCTGGGGCGCCAGCTCGACCCCGACCTCGACCTGTGGCAAACCGCCAAGCCTTTCCTGGAACAGTGGATGAGCGAGCAGCTGGGCTGGCGCGGCCTGATCAGGACCATCAAGACCGAGGCGCCGCACTGGGGAACCCTGCTGCCGCAGCTGCCGCGCCTGATGCACCGCGCCCTGAGCCGCGAAGGGGATAGTGAAGTTCAGCAACTGCGCGAAGAATTGCGCGCGCGGGATGCGCGCGAACGGCGCTGGATGATGGTGATTGCCGCGCTGCTGGCACTGGTGCTGCTGGGGCAGCTGTTGCCGTGGCTCAGCCTGTTGTTGCCCGAATCCTACTAAACTCGCTTTACCTGCACCATGCATTCAATAAAGCTGTTGAACCGCAAAGGACGCAAGGGACGCGAAGGAATTCAAGGACTTGAATAATTTATCCGTTTACCCGATGAGCCAGGCAACTTTTAAGTTAATGAATTGTTTTACCTTGCGAACCTTTGCGTCCTTTGCGGTGAAAGGCCGTTCTAAGGTTTATTCTTAGTTTCGACTTCGAGCCAATCCAACACCCCCAAGCCTGCGGCACGGCCGCTCGCGAAACAGGCGGTCAGCAGATAGCCCCCGGTCGGCGCCTCCCAGTCCAGCATCTCCCCCGCACAGAACACGCCCGGCAAGGAGCGGATCATCAAGCGCTTGTCGAGCGCCTCGAACGCCACCCCGCCCGCACTGCTGATCGCCTCATCGAGAGGCCGCGGCGCGATGAGCCGCACCGGCAGCGCCTTGATCATTGCCCCCAGACGGGCCGGGTCCGCGAAATCCTGCGCCGGCACGCACTCGCGCAGCAGGCCGGCCTTCACTCCCTTGATCCCCAGCCGGCTTTGCAGGTGGCTGGCCATCGACCGCGAACCCCTCGGTCGCGCCAGCTCTTCGGTCACATACGACAATTCCCTGCCGGGAAGCAGATCGAGATACAAAACCGCAGCGCCGGCGGCCTCGATCCCGTCGCGCAGACGCGCGGACAACGCATAGATCAGGCTGCCCTCGACACCGGTCGCCGTGACCATGAACTCGCCCTGCTTGCGAAGCGTGACGCCTTCTTTATCCGTGAAAGTCGCGGCCACCGACTTCACGGGGTGGCCGGCGAAGCGGGTGCGAAAGTGCTCGCTCCAGCCGACATCGAAACCGCAGTTGGCGGGCCGCAGCGCCGCAACGGGAACCCCGCGCTGCTCAAGCAGCGGCACCCACGCGCCATCCGAGCCGAGGCGCGCCCGGCTGCCACCCCCCAGCGCCAGCACTGCGGCGTCGCTGTGCACCGACTTCTCTCCATCAGGTGTCGAGAAACGCAGCGCACCCTCCTCGTTCCAGCCGCGCCAGCCATGCCGCATGTGGAAGCGCACCCCGGCTTCGCGCAGCCGGTGCAGCCATGCGCGCAGCAGCGGCGCCGCCTTCATCTCGGTGGGGAACACGCGGCCGGAGGTGCCCACAAAGGTCTCGACGCCGAGCCCGTGCACCCATAGCCGCAGGGCTTCAGGCCCGAATGCTTCAAGCCAGGGCTCGATCTGCGCCCGGCGCGCGCCGTAGCGCGACAGGAACAGCTCGGATGCTTCGGAGTGGGTGAGGTTCAACCCCCCCTTGCCGGCCAGCAGAAACTTGCGCCCCACGGAGGGCATGGCGTCGTAGAGATCGACCCGCACGCCGTTATGGATCAATATTTCAGCCGCCATCAGTCCGGCAGGGCCGCCGCCGACGACCGCGACCGATCGGCCGTGAACGCTATCCGGTGACATCATTTAATTCATCCATAAGACACACGCCACGAATGTTCACGCCGGGAACGCTAGCGATCAGACATGCCGCAGGGGTGGCGGTCCGCCCCGCATCGGTGGAACTCGCCAAGTGGCCGATTGAACGTATATTCAGCGGGCCTGACAATCAGCTCCCGAGCCGAAGCCTC
>JAIOJM010000242.1 GCA_019911785.1 Sulfuricella sp.
CGAGATCCTCGTAGGTGGATAACTCTGCGGGTTTCACCTTCTGGTTGTTGAAGAAAATCGTGCGTGCGCGCACCGACAGGCCGAACCACTGGTTGCCGGGGTCGCGCAGGTGGGCCGGGATGTTGGCGGCCAGCACCTTCGACTGCACCGGCTTGAGCGAGCCCTCCCGGGCAGCTTCCCACAGGTTGCCGGCGTCCACCGTGATCAGCATGTCCGCCGGGGTATTCTCGCCCTCGGCCTTGAGGCGCTGCAGCAGCGCACCTTCCTTGTCGGTGACGAACTTGATCTTGACGCCGGTTTCCCTGGTGTAGGCGTCGAACATCGGCTTGATCAGCTGCTCGTTGCGGGCGGAATAAACCACCACTTCATCGGCCAGCGCCTGTGCGGCGAAAGCGAAAAGGGTAACGCCGAGCAGGGCGCCGAAGCTAAGTTTGTTCATTTGCAGCCTCCAACAGTTGGTGGGTGAAAGGCGAATATAGCGCAAATGCGAATCGTTATCAACAATAATTATTTTGGGAAAAACCGGCTATGAGATACAAGCAACAAAAACGTTTGATCGCTTCGCGACGTTTACGTTAAGCCGGCTCAGGGGGTGGTGATATCGTGGCGCGCAAATTTTCAACCCATAGTGCCAGGGTTTCCGTTGGGGAGACAACGGGCGCGTCGAGGAAGGAAATCACGAAACGGTTTCCCATATCGGCCACGCCAATGGCGCAGGGGCACAGCGCCAGGAGCACGGGATTCAGCAGCTTGGTGCCGGGGCAGAACAGGATCGATTTGGCGTCCTGCATGGCGATGGGAAGGGCTTCGCCCACGCGAAGGTTGAGGCCATAGTGGTCGAACACGCCGATGAAAGCGGATCCGCCGTGGCGGTGAATGCGGGCTTGGAGAACCGCGGCAATTTCGTCCACATCGCGCCAGGGCGTATCGGCCTTGGCGATTTCCTCGACCCAGACGGGATAGCGGCCTTCCACGGTAATGCGCTGCATCTTCCCTCCTATTTGCGGAACACCCGCAGATAGTGGCCCTCGAAAAACCGTTTGGCCCAGTGGAACAGGCGCGATGAAGGCAGCAGCCAGGCGCGCTTTTCATCGCGATAGACCAGGATCCCGGAATCCACGCTGTCCACGATGCAGATCAGCTCCGCCTTGGGACGGGCGACAGGCGGCTTGCCTTCCAGCCCGAGCAACAGGTTCTGCGCCGCCGCCCTGGCCTGCAGGTCGGCCATGTGCGCCTGCTTGGGCAGCCAGTCCGGGCCGGGGAAGCTGCCGGCATCGCCGGCCACGTACACCCCCACCGTGCCGGGCACGCGGCAGAATTCGTCGGCTTTGATGAAGCCGCCGGGGGAGATGGGCAGGCCGCTGTTTTCCGCCCAGGCCGGGCCAGTGAGTCCGGGCATGAACAGGATCAGGTCGGCGGGCAGGGTGCCGCCCTCGGTTTCGACCCCCTGCGCGGTGAAACCGCCGATCTTGTGGCCCAGATGGGTGTGGATGCCGCGCCGCTGCATCTCGGCGACCAGCCCCTTGACGGCCTTGTCGCCCAGGCGCTTGCCGGGTTCGGCGGCGGCGTTGAAAAAAGTGAGGGTGAAGCGTTCCCGCTTGCCCTGCTGGCGCAGCCAGGTATCCACCCCGAACAGGAGTTCGAACATCGGGCCGCCGCGCATGGCGGACGGCTCCTTGGGGTTGCCGCCGAAGCCGAAGGCGATGCGGCCGCCGTCCATCTCCCGTAGCCGCTCTCCGATGGTCTCCGCCGCCGCCACGCCCTCGCACAGGGTCAGCGCGCGCTCGATGCCGGGCAGTTTCTTGAGGAAGCGCCCCCCGGTGGCGATCAGCAGGACATCGGTGCCGATTTCGCCTTGGTCGGTGATGACCGTGCGGCCGCAATCTTTAAGGCCGGTAACGCTGGCTGCGCGAAATTTGAGCTTGTGATCGGCGAGGAAGCGGTCGAGCGGCAGGACCAGGTCGGCGCCTTTTCTCACCCCGGTGGGCACCCAGATCAGGCTGGGCAGATAGACGAACTCGGCTTTGGGCGCCACCAATGTGATGTCGGCGTTGGGTGCCCGCCGACGCAGCTCGCGCGCGGCGGTGAGGGCGGCGAAACCGGCGCCGAGGATGACGATGCGGTGGGATGGGGTTGTCATGGCATTTTTTCCCGCAATGGGTTGATCTTCAATGGCAAGGCGTGTCGTTCAGTCCGGCCAGCCCTGCCAGCACAGCGCCTTCATGCGCGCGCAGTAGCCAACCAGGTTGGCGAGCGCCCTGCCGTGGGCCTGGAGCGGATTGCCGTGGGGCTGGTCCAGGATGTTGGCGAGAAAGGCATACAGGCTCATGTCCAAGCTGCGCGGCTCGGCACCGAGGAAATAGGGCTGGTCTCCCAGCATGCCCGCCAGGCCGTCCAGCACCGCCTTGCCCTGGGCGTAGGCGCCCTGGGGGTCTGCGCCTGAAAGCCCCCTCTGGCGCATCTGCCGCAGCAACATCCGGCGCAGCAGGAACAGCACCGGGCCGCGCATGCCCAAGGGCAGATATTTCACCAGGTCCGGCTTGAATACCGCCCAGCCGGCCGGATCGCCCCAGCGCATGTAGGTGATCTGCCAATAGAGCCGGTCCTCCACCAGTTCGCGCACGAAGAAGGCGGTCGCCTGCTCGGCCGCGCTCAAACCCTCGTCCAGGCGATCCTGCCGCCGGCTCTCGAAGTGGGCGATGATGGCCTCGGAATCGGAAATGATCCGGCCATCGTCAACGATAAAGGGGATCTTGCCGGTGGGCGATTTGCGCGGCCCGCTGGGCACCACCTTGTAGGGGACGCGGCGGTAGCGCAGGTAGGTCTCCGCCTTCATGCAGAAGGGAGATGCGTTGGGCAGGCCCCAGAAGGGCCGGAACTGGTGCAGTTCGATCATCAGTGCCCCTCCACGCAGATCTCGCGCCGCGCCACGGCAAGAGCCGTGCGCGCAAGCAGCATGGCGGTGAGGCCGAGCAGGATCGGGCTTACACTGAAGCCCGGTTCGAAGAGATGCTCGGCCCGGCTCCAGGCGATAGTGAAACCCGCCAGGCCCATGGTCGTGGCGAACCAGGGGATGGGGAAATTTTTCAGGCGAGAGATGGCTTTTGTCATGTCATTATCTTTGAATTGATGGAGGGAATCGGGAGCATCGCGGCGAAGCCGCGCAGGGTCTTGAGCAAGGAGGCCCGGATATTGCCGGTCATGTGTCGGCCCCGCTCAGGCGACGGACATAGAAGGTCTCGCCGGCATAATCCACCGGCTTCAGGTCGCCGGCCGCCACCAGCACCTCAACCAGCGCCATGTCTCCCCCCGACTTGTCCACCAGGGCGCGCAGGGCGGATTCCCGCAGGGGGTGAACGGCGGTGATGGCCAGGATGTCGCGACGCAGGTCGCCGCTGAAGGCGAAAGCATCGCCCTCGTAACCGGTCAGGAGTTCGACTTCGAGACCGGGCCCGCAGAGGAGCTGATAAGCACGGTTCACCATCGCCTCACTCGGCCCATGCACGTCCGGGACGGCGGGTGGGCGGTGGGGAATAGCGAGGTAGGCGCGGGCGATACCGGCGTCCCGGAGAAAATTCCCCAAGTTCGTCAGTTCCGCCGGGCCGTCGTTGACATCGGCTAGCAGCATGGTTTCACTCACCAGGGTACCAGCAAAACTCCGGGCGAAGGAGCGGATGCCGTCGAGGATGTCGGGCAGCTTTAAATCCGGGTGCGGCCGGTTGATGCGCCGCCAGGTAGCCTCATCGACACTGTCTACCTTGACGCTGACCCAGTCGGCCCGACCGAGCGCATCGCGCACCTCGGGCCGCCAGATCAGCGAGGCATTGCTGATCACCGCGATGGGCAGGCCGAGCGGGCGTAGCGCGTCGATGGCGGCGGACAGATGAATATCCAGGGTTGGCTCGCCGTCAGGAACGAAGGTGAGGTAATCCACCGTCTCGCCTTGGGCGCGCACCGCCTCCAGTCGCTGGCTGACCTGCCGAACAATCATATCCGGCGGGTAGAAGGTGCGCGGAGTGATTTCCTGGGCGGCTGTGGGGCCGACCTGGCAATAGACGCACGAGTAGCTGCAATGCTTGGGCGGGATGTTGTTGACCCCCAGGCTGCGGCCGAGACGGCGAGAGGGGACGGGGCCGAAGGCGATTTCCATGGTTTGTCAGTGCCCGAAGTGGAAGAAAGCAATGGTGCCGACGCCGGCCAGGATCAGCAGCGTCTGGCTGGCGACCACCCTGGCCCCGGTGCGGCTATGCAGTCCGGGCATCAGGTCGGCCACGGCGATGTAAATGAAGCTGGCGGCCCAGTACCAGCCCAACAGCACGCCGGTCAGGGCGGCGTGCGACGACAGCAGGTTGATAGCGGTCGTTTCTTGGCAAACCCGCTTACCCCGTGAGGGCTAATCCCCGCACGTTATAGCGGCCGCTTGACGACCACGGCGCCGCGCAACGCTCCCAGGCTGTAACCCGTAGCCTGGTCCATTGGGTATTCGGCTTGCAGACGGGCTTTTACGCCTTCGGGTATGTCCTTGGGCGAGCCATGGCAGGTGACGCACAGGGGCTGCACCGCGATGGCTTTGGCATAACGCAGATACGACCCGGAACGCTCGGTGACGACTTCGGCCAGTTCCATCGCATCGGGTTTTTCGCCCTTTTTCATACGCTCGGAAAATACCGCCAGCGCCTTGGCATTCCAGGCGTCGGGTGTGCCCGATTCAGGATTGCGTGCACGGGTTCCGACTCGACCCACTTTCCATCCGGTCTGTTTGGACAAGTCAGCGGCAATTTGCGGCGCTATTTTCTTGCATACACCAACAGCGGCTTCCGGGCCGTTGGCTTCCATTTCCGCCTTTAGCTTGCCGCCGAGTTGGGTGGCCAGGGTTTTGGCGGCAGCGCGCATTTCCTCGACCTGTTTGGGGTCGGGGTTCCGAGTTTCGGTTCCGGGCGTGGCGCAACCGGTGAGCAGCAGGGCGAGAATCAGGGACTTTTTCATGATGGTTTCCTATTCAGAGCGGGTTGGTTTGTGTGTTCAGTTGCCGAGGGTGCGGGCGATACTTTACATGCGCGCCTCGGCGGCATTAGTAGACAAGGCGGATATCAATCCGTAGTCTGTCTTCCGGGACATCCAAGACCGCGTCGTCGAAGGCGGGCGGGCCGGAGACCTTGGGGTTGTTGCTCAGGCCGTAGCCTTCCTTGGGGAACATGCCGAAGCGCAGGTTGAGTTTGCCGTCACCGTCTTCATCGTGATAAGTGACGATGGCGTAGCGGCCTGGAGGCAAGTCTCTAAAAACGCCGCTGACCGTGCCGACCGCAGCCGGCAGAGCCAATACCTCACGGCTTTTGTCTTCCTTGCGGAAGCCCTCGGCGCGATCGAACAGCATCAGTTTCACCTGGCCATCAGTGCTGCGCACGCCGCTGACCTCAACTTCCAGTTCGGCGGCGATGGCGCTCAGAGCACTTAGACCCAACGCGGCCAGAATGAGCAACGTTCGGGTTCTCATGCTCAAGCCCGATCACGTAACCCTTTCACCCATGCCTCCATGGCCTCGTTGGCGGGTTTCATCGGTGCTTCCAGAAAACTCACCACGAATTTGTCGCCCAGGTCGGCCACGCCGATGGAACGCGGTCGCACCGCCAGCACCTGCGGATTGGGCAGGGCGAATCCGAAACAGAAGATCACGTCCACCGCGCCCTGGATGTCCGGCGCAATCTCGCCGCCGATGTTCTTGGTGTGGGCGTAATGGTCGAACACGCCGATAAACTGCACCTTGGGGTTCTCGGCGATTTTCTCCTTGAGGTAGTTCACCACCGCGTCCACGCTCTGGCAGGTGGTCTCGTTCTTGCCGATTTCGGAGACGAGGACGGGGTACTTTTCTTGCAGCAGGGTTTGTTTCATGTTTGCTCCTTTACGAGTCGAAAAAACTATTCTGGTGGTACGCGCTTTATCCCAGCCCCCTACGAGTCAATGACAGCAACCATGCGCGCCGTGGAGATGTTCGCCATGCCCCTCATGAGGTTCGGCCTGTCCCAGTTTCAGCGTACCGTTGAGGAAAGCTGCCACCGCTGAATCGGGATCGGTTTCAGGAGTCACCAGACCCTGGATGCCCATGTTGTTCAGGCGCCGGATCAGCCCCTTGCCCGCGCCGCCGCTGATCAGCACGTTGATTCCATCCAGCGGATGTGGGCCCGCCGCATGACTTTCATGGAAGGATTGTTCCAGCGCCAGTTCGAGCAGGGTCTTGTTGACGATTTTCTTGTCAACAATTTCGTAAATCCAGAACTTGCGGCATTTGCCGGCATGTCCGGTGATGGTCTTGCGGTTTTGGCTGGTGACGGCAATTTTCATCTCATTCCTCTCTTCATGGTTTCAAGAATATTCAGGTAGCTCCTGCGTCTGAGGCGGCATGGTCTCCAAGTCGCCGTCCAGCCAGGCTGCCACGGCCCGGTCAGGATCGGTTTCCGTGGTGGATACTGCCAGGATGCCTTTCTGCTTCAGATTCTGGTACAACCCTGTTTTCATCCCCCCGGTGATGAGCACGTTGACCACATCGAGTGGGTGGGGGCTGTCCGGGGCACAGGCCTGGAAACGCTGCGCCAGCGGCAGTTCAAGCAAGGACTTGCGCGCCACCCGTTTTCCCTCGACTTCATAGATCCAGAACTTGCGGCACCTGCCGGCATGTCCGCTGATGGTGCTGAGGTTATGGCTGGAGACGGCGATTTTCATGTCGGCTCTCTCAATTCAACGAAATCCCGTGACTGATCAGCCAATTCTCATCCAGTTCCCATTTCACTTCGGTCACACCGGGCTGTTCGAGCACGATCTTTTTCGCTTCCGACTGGACTTTCGCCAGTTCCTTTTCCGCCGCGATGAAATCCGGGTTGTCCGGCGCTTTTCCGGCCAGCGAGGGGTAAAGCGCACCGATCATGCGATACACCGGCATTGCCGGGGAGCGCGGCGTCGCCATCACCGCCACCGCGCCTTCCAGTCGCAGTACCCGGAAGGGGTAAGGATAGTCGCGCAAGGCCGGGCTGCCTTTTCCCTGAATCGCTTGGTTGAGGGCCGCCACTTTGGGGTCGGTGCGCAGCCCGAACCAGTAGATTGCACCGAGAGCGAGAATGACGATAAGGGCAACCGCTGTTTTTTTGCCAAGACTGGATTCGTGTTGCAAAATTTCCCCCTGCCATCAAGATGTGTTGCGCTTATCCTAAGCAATGTGTGTGCCATGCGCCGGTCTGCGCAGCCAGCCCAAGCATTGACGGCCGGTTGCGTGAAAATGCGAGCACTCAGAGTAAAATGAATATGCATCAAATCTTGACAAATTTGTCAAAACTGACAAGTATGTTGAGTCATGAATGACAAAAAAGCTTCCGTACCCAAGGAATTGCAGTCCTTCCTCGACGCCCTGCCCGAGCCGCGCATCCTGGTGGATCCGGATTACCGCATCCTTTCGGCCAATACCGCCTACCGCCATGCCTTCGGCAATCCGCGCGCCATCCTGGGCCGCACCTGCTACGAGATTTCCCACCATTACGACAAGCCCTGCGACCAGTGCGGTGAATCCTGCCCGCTCCAGACCGCCATGAAGACGCGCCAGCCCGGCCGTGTGCTGCATCTGCACCACACCCCGCGCGGGGAGGAATATGTGGAGGTGGAGCTGATCCCGATCCAGGACGAGCAGGGCAAGCTGGCCTATTTCGTGGAAACCATGCGTTTTTTGCACGAGACGGGCGACCGCCCCGGCGCTCTGGGGATGGAGGGGCGTTCTCCCGCCTTCACCCAAATGCTGGCGCTCATCAACCGCGCAGCACCGGCCATGACGCCGGTGCTGCTGCGGGGTGAATCCGGCACCGGCAAGGAACTTGCCGCGCTTGCGGTGCATGCCCTGAGCCCCAGGCGCAACAAGCCTTTCGTGCCAGTGGACTGCTCCGGCATGACGGAAAGCCTGTTCGAGTCGGAACTGTTCGGCTATGAAAAAGGCGCCTTTACCGGCGCCACCCAACGCAAGACCGGGCTGGTGGAGGCTGCCGCCGGCGGCACCCTGTTCCTGGACGAACTGGGCGACATCCCGCTGCATCTCCAGGTGAAACTGCTGCGCCTGTTGGAATCCGGCACTTTTCGCAGAGTGGGCGGGGTGGAAACCCTGCGCGCCGATTTCCGCCTGGTCGCCGCCACCCATCGCAACCTGGAAGAGATGCTGGAAGCAGGCACTTTCCGCCGCGACCTCTACTACCGTATCGCCGCCTTCCCCATCCACCTGCCCGCCCTGCGCGAGCGGCGCGAGGATATTCCCCTGCTGGCAAAAGCCATGCTCGACCGCCTGGCGCCGGACCGACCCCTGCATTTGACCGAAGCCGCCGTCGAGCAGCTCATGCAATATGATTATCCGGGCAACGTGCGGGAACTGCGCAACTTGCTGGAGCGGGCAATATTGCTTTCGGACGGAGACACCATCGATGGACGGCATTTTCCGGCTGGACCGTCCTTGGCCCGGAATGCTTCTTCACTCCCGCAGACGGCGGAGGAGGAAATACTGCCTCTGGAAGAGGTCGAGCGGCGTTACGTGCGCCGGGCGCTGCAGCAACTGGGCGGCGACAAGCGGGAACTGGCCCGCCGTCTGGGCATGAGCGAACGCACGCTGTACCGCAAACTGGGCTGATATTACCGTAAGGGCGAGCGGCAGATTTCAACCTGTCAGCCCGGCTGCAAGCAATATGGCCCACAGAGCCAGCCCGCCGCCAAATACCCAGCCGATGTCCAGTGCAAGCCAGCGCGTCGCCACGAAGGCCGCGGTGGCGAAGGCCACCATCACCGGGCCATCCAGGGTGGCGCCGCCCAATTGCACCAGGGTCGCGGCAAGCAGGCCGACGAAGGCGGCGAGCACGCCGGCCAGCGCCCCGCGCACTCGCTGCATGTGCTTGATGCGGCCGAAGACTTCGGTGAACACCAGCGTCATGGCGATGGAGGGGGAGAAAATGGCAAAGGTGGCGAGCGCCGCGCCCATGACGCCGCCCAGCTTGTAGCCGATGAAGGCGGCGGTGAGAAGGATCGGGCCGGGGGTGATCTGCCCCAGCGCCAGCCCGTCGAGAAATTCGCGCTGGCTGACCCAGTCGTGCGTCTGCACCACCTCGGCCTGCATGACGGAAATGATGGCCATGCCGCTGCCGAAGGCGACGGAACCGATCTTGAACAGCGACAGCGCGAGTTGGCCGAGCTTGGCGCCGGATAGAGCGGCTGTGACGGCGCTGGCGATGACGGCCAGGGCCAGCGCCGTAACGGCCGCCAGACGCCGGGCTGAGGTCGCGGCCGCGTGCGGTGCCGGCGCTGTGCCCTTCCCGGGCGCGATGGCGAGGGCGCCGAGGGCGAGCGCCGCCAGCGGGACGAGGATCGCATTGACCTTGAACAACAGAGCGATGAAGGCCGCCAGGGCGATGAAAACTTCGACGCGCCCCTTGATCGCCTGCTGCCCCAGGTTCAGGGTGACGTTGGCAATCACGCCGATCACCAGCGCCTCCAGGCCGAGAAACAGTTTGTGCACCCAGGGCAGATCGCCCCCGGCGAAATAGGCGGCAGAGAGCAGCACGACCAGGACAAAGGCCGGCAACACAAAGCCCAGGGTCGCCAGCAGCGCCCCCGGCACGCCGCGCAACCGGTAGCCCACATAGGCGGTGAAATCCACCATGATCGGCCCGGGGTAAAGCTGCACCATCGCCAGCCCCTCGTTGGTTTCCTCTTCCGTGAGCCATCCGCGCCGGATCACCAGTGCGCGCAGCTTCTGCAGGATCGCCATGCCGTAGGCGGTCAGGCCCACCTGCAGAAAGGCGAGGAAGATCGTGCGCAGGGGGACGGGTGACGTTCGGATGCTTTCGCTCATGTGGGTATCGCGGATGTTCGTGAAACGGGTTTTTCCGCCACCCATGCCGCGCCCTTGCGGGTGAGCGTCCAGACCCGCGGCTGGCGGCGATACAGGCAGGCGGCGCGCAGGGGGCAGTGCTGACAGACGGTGGAACAGCCGGGCACCACGGCCTGGAGGTAACCGCGGCGCACCAGTTCTGTGAGCGCAAGGTTTACAAGTTCAGGACTCGTATCGAGTGCCCGTGCCAGTTCCCCGCAGCGGATGGTGCCTCGCTCTGCGGCCAGGCGCAAGACATTCCCCAGCATTCAGTATCCCATTCCCGTCACTCCCGCCCCGTGATAGACGAGGATGCCCGCGACCAAGGCGATGGCGAGCAGCAGTGCGATGTCGAACAGCGCCCAGCGCCAGCTTCCCGTTTCCTGGCGCACGACCGCCACCGTGGCCAGGCAGGGGATGAAGAGCATAGTCACGGTGAGAAAGGCGAGCGCCGAGGCGGGCGAAACCTGGGCGGCGAGCGTGTGGGCCAGACCGCCTCCGCCCTGCCCGTAGAGAATGCCGAGGGTGGCGATGACGTTTTCCTTGGCGACGAAGCCGGCGATGAGCGCGACCATCATGCGCCAGTCCATGCCCATCAGTTCACCGAGCGGCGCGAGTTTATGCCCGATGCGGGCGAGGTAGCTTTGTTCGAGGGCGCCGGTGGGGAAGTAGCTCAACGCCCAGACCACCACCGAGGCGAGCAGGATGAAGCTTCCCGCCTTGCGCGCGAAGGCCCAGGTGTTGTTCCAGACAGAGGCGCCGATGGTGCGGGCGTTCGGCATGTGGTAGAGCGGCAGCTCCATGATGAAGGCCATGTGCTGGCCGCGAAACAGCGTATGGTTGAGCGTTATGCCCGCCAGCGCCAGCACCAGCAGGTTGAGCGCGACGAGGGCGAGCGCGACCGGCAGCGCCGCCGTTCCGAAGAAGGCCGGGGCGAGGAAGGCGAGTACCGCGAGGCGCGCGCTGCATGGCACCAATGGGGCGAGCAGGATGGTGAGCAGCCGCCCGCCCCGCGATTCGATCACCCGCGCACCCATCACCGCCGGCACGTTGCAGCCGAAGCCGAGAAAGAGCGGCAGGAAGCTCTTGCCATGCAGCCCGAGCGCGTGCATGAAGCGGTCCATCACATAGGCGCTGCGCGCGAGGTAGCCGGTGTCTTCCAGTAGCGCGAGCGCGCCGAAGAATACCGCCAGGACGGGCAGGAAAGTGAGGACGAGACCGGCCCCGCCCAGCACGCCTTCGGCGACGAGGGCGGCGAGCCAGTCCGGCGCGCCGGCGAGTAAGTGCCGCGCTGCCGCACGCGCCTGTCCCACGACAGTTACGTCTAGCCACTCCTGGAGCGGGACTGCGAGTGTGAAGGTGAACCAGAACACGGCCGCGAAAACGCTGAAGAGGAGCACCAGACCCCACAGCGGATGCACCGCGACCCGGTCCAGTTTATCGGTAAGACTCACCTGTCCGAGGCGCGGGCGGGTCACTGCGGCCCGTACCATGCGGCCTATCCATTCGTAGCGGCCGCTGGCGATGTCGAGCACCGCGTCTTCATGCGCACTCAACAGGGCTTCGATCCTGGGCCAGACCCGTTCACCGGCCCAGCCTTTGGCTTTCCGGGTGATTTCAGCATCCCCTTCCAGCAGCTTGAGTGCCACCCAATCCGGATCAAACGGCGCTGGAACCTGCCCCGCGACCATCTCCTTCAATTGATCGAGTACCCGCCGGTGCGGCACGGCGATCTGCGGCCGCACCGGGTGGAAGGTGTCCGGGTTGCACGCCAGATACCCGATAGCGGCGACGAGCTCGGCGAGTCCCTGGTTGCGCGTCGCCACCATGGGCACCACGGGCAAGCCCAGCGCCGCCTCCAGCACGTGCGGTTCGATCTGAATGCCCTGCGCCTCGGCGACATCCAGCATATTGAGCGCAAGCACTACCGGGACGCGCAGGATCAGCAACTCGGCGAGCAGGTAAAGATTGCGCTCCAGGGAAGAGGCATCGGCCACCATGACGATGATGTCCGGGTGCTCCTGGATGATGAAGTCGCGCGCCACTTGCTCCTCAAGACTGTGCGAGGTCAGGCTGTAGGTCCCCGGCAGGTCCACCAGGCGCATGCGTGTCTTGTTGTGCGACAGCATGCCTTCCTTGCGCTCCACCGTCTTGCCGGGCCAGTTGCCGACGTGCTGGGAGAGGCCCGTCAGCAGGTTGAAGAGGGTGGATTTGCCCACGTTGGGCTGCCCGGTCAGGCCCACCATGAGCGTTCGTTGTTGCGGCGTGGGCTCAGCCTGGCGGCTCATCGCTTGCCTCTTCCACCAGGATCTTCAGCGCCTCTCCCCGGCCCAGGGCAATGCGGGTTTCGTGCGCGCGCACCAGTACAGGACCCCGCCCGGCGTTCTGCAGGATCTCGATGCGTGCTCCCTTCGCCAGCCCCATCGCCGCCAGGCGGCTCGAGAAGTCGGCACCTCCCCGGATCTCCCGCACGATAGCGTGCGCGCCGGGTGCGAGCTGATCGAGGGGGACGGGCGGGCGATCGTTCATGGTTTCTCTTCCGGAAGGGTCGTGGCCGACGCCTGATGCGGGATGAGCAGGACGGGTATGGAGGAAAGCCTCGCCACGCCTTCGGCCACGCTGCCAAGCAATAGTCGCTCCATGCCCTTGCGTCCGTGCGTGCCCAGCACGATCAGGTCCGCCGGCCAACTGGCCGCCTCATCGGCGATTACGCTAGCGATGTGCTGGGTCGGCGTCGCGGTTTCCAGCAGTCGGGCTTCGGCCTCGAGCCCGGCCGCCTGCACGCACTCCCGGGCGGCGGCGAGGATATGGTCGGCGGCGGCACGTCGCGCCTTGAGCAACGCGTCGATATCGATGGCGAGTTCCGGCCCTAATGGAAGCCAGCCCATGTCGGCGACGTGGACGATGCACAAGGTGGCGGACAGCCCCTTGGCGAGGCCGATGGCGTGATCGAGGGCATGTTCGGAATTTGGGCTTCCGTCTACGGCGACCAGAATATGTGAATACATGTCATCTCCTCA
>JAIOJM010000243.1 GCA_019911785.1 Sulfuricella sp.
TTCGGAAATATCGTCGGCCTCCAGCAACTCGTTGCGCTGGGCGTAGATCACCTTGCGCTGGTCGTTGGCAACGTCGTCGTACTCCAGCAGCTGCTTGCGGATGTCGAAGTTGCGCGCCTCCACCTTGCGCTGGGCATTCTCGATTGCGCGGGTCACCCAGGGATGCTCGATCGCCTCGCCCTCCGGCATCTTCAGCCGGTCCATGATGGCGGCGACGCGGTCGGAGGCGAAGATGCGCAACAGCGGATCTTCCAGCGACAGATAGAAGCGGCTGGAGCCGGGATCGCCTTGGCGGCCGGCGCGGCCGCGCAACTGGTTGTCCACCCGGCGGGATTCGTGGCGCTCGGTGCCGATGATGTGCAGGCCGCCCGCAGCCAGTATCTGGTCATGCACGGGTTGCCATTCGCCCTTGACCGCGTCGTGGCGCTTGATCTTTCCCTCTTCGCTCAGTCTCTCGTCGTGGCGAATCTTGTCAAACTCGCCCTCGATGCTGCCGCCCAGCACGATGTCGGTGCCGCGGCCCGCCATGTTGGTGGCGATGGTAATCGCGCCCGGCCGACCCGCCTGCGCCACGATCTCGGCCTCGCGCGCGTGCTGCTTGGCGTTGAGCACCTGATGCGCCAGCCTTTCCTGCTCCAGCAGATTGGAAATGTATTCCGAAGTTTCGATCGAGGTCGTTCCGACCAGCACCGGCTGGCCACGGCTCTGGCACTCCTTGATGTCGTTGATCACCGCCTGGTATTTTTCCTTGGCGGTGCGGAAAACCTGGTCCATCCGGTCCTCGCGGATCATGGGCCGGTGGGGCGGGATCACCACGGTTTCCAGCCCGTAGATCTGCTGGAATTCGTAAGCTTCGGTTTCGGCCGTGCCGGTCATGCCGGAAAGCTTCAAATACATGCGGAAGTAATTCTGGAAGGTGATCGACGCCAGAGTCTGGTTTTCCTTCTGGATCGCCACGCCTTCCTTCGCCTCCACCGCCTGATGCAGGCCATCCGACCAGCGCCGCCCGGACATCAGGCGGCCGGTGAATTCGTCGACGATGACCACCTCACCATCCTGCACCACATAGTGCTGGTCGAGGTGGTACAGGGCGTGGGCGCGCAGCGCCGCATAAAGGTGATGGACCAGGCTGATGTTGGCGGCATCGTACAGGCTGGTGCCGGGCAGCAGCAGGCCGGCCTGTGTCAGCATCTGCTCGGCGTGCTCGTGCCCCTCTTCGCTGAGCAACACCTGATGCGACTTTTCATCGACGCTGTAATCGCCCGGCCCGTCTTCCTGTTCCTGCTTGACCAGTTTCGGCGCCAGGTCGTTGATGCGGTAGTACAGGTCGACGTTGTCCTCGGCCTGACCGGAGATGATCAGCGGGGTGCGCGCCTCGTCGATCAGGATCCAGTCCACCTCGTCGACGATCGCGTAATTCAGGCTGCGCTGCACCCGCTCCGTGGGCTGGTACACCATATTGTCGCGCAGATAGTCGAACCCGAATTCGTTGTTGGTGCCGTAGGTGATGTCGGCGGCGTAGGCGGCCTGTTTCTCTTCGTGGTCCATCTGCGACAGGTTGACGCCGACGGTGAGCCCGAGGAAATTGTGGATGCGGCCCATCCACTCGGCATCGCGCTTGGCCAGGTAGTCGTTCACCGTAATCACATGGACGCCCTTGCCGGACAGCGCATTGAGATATGCGGGCAGGGTGGCCACCAGGGTTTTGCCCTCGCCGGTGCGCATTTCGGCAATCTTGCCGTAATGCAGCACCATGCCGCCGATCAACTGCATGTCGAAGTGGCGCATCTCGAGCACGCGCTTGCCGGCTTCGCGCACCACGGCGAAAGCCTCCGGCAGCAGCGCATCCAGGGATTCCCCGTTCTGGTAACGCTGCCTGAATTCATCCGTTTTGGCACGCAACTCCGCATCGGACAGAGGCGAGATTTTCGGCTCCAGCGCGTTGATGGCCAGTACCGTTTGCGTGTATTGCTTAATCAGCCGATCATTGCGGCTACCAAAGATTTTTCTGACCAGACGGGATATCATGAGTTTTCAGGAAGTAAAATAAACAAAAAGCCAGCGCCGAGCCGGGCGATGGCCAGTACTCTCAAAGCATGCGTGGCTTGTCAGCCCGTTGCCGCGATCAATCTCAATCATATTACCATAGCCGGCATAAGTATCGGCATAAACCACGACGCCACAGCCTTTCCCTTTGCCAATTTACCGGAAACTAGAATAACATTCATAGTTCTCCCTTAAGCTTGTTCGTTTATGCCCGCCCATCCAGCACATTCATTCCTGAGCGTCGCGCCCAACCTGCAGGCGCTCCTTCAGCAAGCGCAAAAACTGCTGGTGTTGCAGAAGGCCTGGAATGAAGTCGCGCCCAAACCGCTGGCCGCTGCATCCAGGGTC
>JAIOJM010000244.1 GCA_019911785.1 Sulfuricella sp.
CTATGTGCGCACCTTCCGCCAGGAGCGGCGGCGCGACAAGGCGCGCGAGGCGATGGACGACGCGCTGCTGGCCTTCTACGAAGGGCGCTACGCCAAGGCCGAGAAGTTTGCCGCCACCGCGCTGGAATCGCAGGAAGCGCCCTTGGCCAATGCCTTGCTGGCAGCGCGCGCCGCCCATGAACTGAAGGCTTACTACCGCCGCGACAATTATCTGGCGCAAGCCGAGGGGGTCGGGCGGGAGCGTCCGGAGCCGCGACTGATGACCCAGGCCGAGCTGTTGCTCGATCAGCGCGATTTCCAGCAGGCGCTGCAGTCCCTCAAGGAATTGCAGGCCACTACCCGCAAAAATCTCGCGTCATTGCGGCTGGAATTGAAGGCGCAGACGCAGGCGAAAAACTGGGATCAGGTATTGGTGTTGGTCGCCCAGTTGGAAAGACGTGAAGCGATAGACCCGATTCAGGCTACACAGCAGAAAATCAGCGCCCACCAGGCAAATCTGAAACGCAAGCGGCAGGATTTGGCAGACTTGCGCGAATACTGGCAGAAAATTCCCAGTGCCGACAAGACCAACAGCAAGATCGCGCTGGCCGCGGCGCAAGGTTTTCTGGCATTCCGCGAGTGCCAGACCGCGATGGCTATCATTACTGCAAGCCTGGAAAGCCAGTGGGACAGCGATGTGGTCCGGCTGTACGGGGAATGCCTGGGCAAGGACACGCTGAAACAAATCGAACGCGCCGAGAACTGGCTCAAGCAACACCCTCAGGATGCCGCGCTGCTGCAGACGCTGGGCCGGCTATGCGCAAAGCAGGAACTGTGGGGCAAGGCGCAGAGCTACCTGGAGGCCAGCCTGAGCATCGAACCCAACGCCGGGACGCACCTGGAGCTGGCGCACTTGCTGGAGAAAATCGGCCGCGCCGACGAAGCCGGCAAGCATTACCGCGAAAGCATGGTGCTGCTGCAGCAGCGGGGCTGATCAAAACCTTTTTAACCGCCGATTGCGAAAAGTAGACGCTGCCAGGCGACGCCGATAGTTGGTAACTACTCAGGTCGGAACTATATGTTCAACTGGGGCCGGAAGGCGCGAACGAATAGCAGGGCAAATCGTGGCCTATGCGTTGCAGGTCATGTCCGGCCAAGACCGTGACGCATGGCGTACTGGAAAAGCTCAGCGTTGGTCTCGATTTTCAGTTTGCGCATCAGACGCGACTTGTGCACGCTGACGGTCTTGGCGCTGCAGCCGAGGCTGGCGGCGATCCCGGCAAGACTCTCGGCGGAGGCAAGCCGCTCCAGAATCTCCCGCTCGCGCTCGGTAAGTACGGCGGGGGGCGGCTCGTTCGAACCGACGCGCTCGAACAGCAAGGCATCCGCCAGGCGTGGCTCCATGAAATTGCCGCCGGCAGCCACAGTGCGCACGGCATCGAGCAGCACCGCCACATCTGCATCCTTGGTGATGTAACCGGAGGCGCCGGCCTTGACCGCCCGGGCAGCGATCTGGGGCTCGGCGTGCATGGTGAGCACAAGGACACGCAATGAAGGCCGTCCCTGCAAGAGGCAGGGAATCAGGTCGATGCCGCCCGCCGGCATGGATATATCCAGCAGCAGCACATCGATGTCCTTCCGGCGCATCGCCTTGAGGGTGCCGGGGCCGTCCTGGCTTTCGCCGATCACCGTCAGGTCGCGGGTCGCGGCGGCAATCTGGTGAAGACCGTTGCGGACGACCACGTGGTCGTCGGCGACCCAAAGACGTATCTTCTTCATTCACCCACCTCCGCTTCGAGCGGCAAATCGAGTTCCAGCCGCGTTCCCTTGCCCGGCGAACTGTTAACCCACAGGCTGCCGCCGGCTATCGCCGCCCGTTCGTTCATCCCGAAAAGGCCCAGCCCGCTTCCCGCCTGCCGGGCCGCTTCAGGGTCGAAGCCGCGGCCATCGTCCTGCACCGCGAGCCTCAGGTGTGCGGCGTCGCATGATAAATGAATCGACACCGACTTGGCCTGCGCGTGGCGGGCAATGTTGGTCAGTGATTCCTGGACGATGCGGAAGACGGCCGCAGCCCGGGACTCGTCGATGGGCCGGGTTTCCCCGCACACGGTCAGGCGGCAGGCGATTCCCGTCATGTTGCGGAAATCCGTGGCCAGGCCCTCCAAAGCCGGCAGGAGACCATGCTCCAACACCGTCGAGCGCAGGCTGACGGAGATGCGCCGCACGACATCTGTGGTCTGGTCGAGCAGCTTGTCGAGCTGTTCCGCGGTATGTATGACATCCGCCTTCTTCGGCTCACCGCGCAGGCGCAGGGCCGACAGGGTCATACGCATGCCGGTCAGCAGCTGGCCCAGCTCGTCATGGACCTCTCTCGCCACATGGCGGCGTTCGGAATCGCGAATGCCATCCTGGCGGGCCATCAGGTCGGCGAACTGCTTCCGCGATCGGCGCAACTCGTCTTCGATCTGCCTGTGCTCGGTCAGATCGACGACCATGACCACAATTCCTCGAACGCCGCTTTTGGCATCGATGTCGGGAAGGTAGGAAACATGCGCCCAGCGCGACCCGCCGTCTTTATAGGGGAGTTCGGCCTCGAATTCCAGGCTTTCCCCCGCCAGCGCCCGGTGCAGATTGGGTGAAATCTTCTCCCAGACAGCGTCGCCGAGCACCTCGCGAACGGCGTGGCCCTTGATTTCCTCCGCCGGGTGGCCAAACCAGCGCTCGTAAGCGCGGTTGACCATCCGGTAGCGCAGGTCGGCATCCACGTAGGAGATCAGCGCCGGCACCGCGTCGGTGAGAAGTCGCAGGAACGCGTTCAGTTCCGCGATGCGACGCTCCTGTTCCTTGCGCTCGGTGACGTCATGCAAGTAGCCGTGCCACACCATACCACCGTCCGGCTCCCGCACTGGCATGGACCGCCCCTCGATCCAGCGTTCGCCCTTGAGAGGGTGATCGAAGCGCCACTCCTCGTGCCATTGCGTCATGGCCAGCGCCGAATCGGCCACCGAGATCATGATGCGCTTGGCGTCGTCCGGGTGGATGCGGGAGAAGATGGGGCCGGTGTCGCCGGCCACTTCCTCGGGCCGGATGCCGTAGAGGTCGAAGATCGCCGGACTGGCATAGGGCATGGCGGTGGTGCCGTCCGGTCGCAGGTGGAATGAGCAGATCACCCCCGGCACCGACGCCGCCAGCTTGTCCAGGGGTCCGCACAGGTCAAGCTGGCACGCCCAGGAATCCTCCTTGGCGGGCCGCTGCGCGTCAGCCCCGATGGAAGAGGAAACGACCTTCCCGGTTTGTCGGCGAGTGGGTTTTCGCAAGTAAGGGTTTCCTTATTCGGAAATTAGTCTATATTTACCACGTATGCAGATCGGGTACATGCCGATCGCCTACGGCGGATGCCTTGCGAGGCAGTTCCGGCAGGGTAGGCGGCAGGCCTGAATGCCTTCTCACAAGTTTATATCTTTTCGCGTTGGGTTGCATGAAGTGCCGGCGCAAAAGGGTTTGCGCCGCGCCGATACCACTTCGGCCAGGAGGCGATATGCGTGTTTCATTCTTCGGATGGTGATATGGGATCGTATGCCGTCCTGTGCCTCGATGATATGCGCGCTGCCTTACCGCTGCCGTGCGTCGAGCGCGTGGTTCGCGCCGTCTATCTCACCCTCCTTCCCGATGCGCCGGAAATCGTTCTCGGCGTAGTCAACGTTCAGGGACGCATCATCCCGGCCGTCAACATGCGCAGGCGCTTTCGCCTGCCGGATCGGGAAATTACATTGACCGACCAGCTCGTCATCGCGCATACCAGTCAGAGAACGGTGGCGCTCATGGCTGATGCGGTCAGCGGTATATTCGAATACGCCGAGCCGGATATCGTCGGCGCCGAAACCATTATTCCCGGTCTTGAATACATCGATGGCGTGGTGAAACTCAGTGACGGCCTGATTCTCATCCACAACCTGGATCGTTTCCTCTCGCTGGAGGAAGCGGAATCCCTCGATCGCGCAATGGCGATGAGCCAGGTGTAGCATGCAGACGACGCTACCCGCCCCCCTCCTTTCCCGCCTCAGCGACGTGCTCGCCGCACACATCGGCTTGCATTTCCCGGCCGAGCGCTGGAGCGATCTCGAGCGAGGCATCACCGCCGCCGCGTCCGCCTTCGGCATGCCGGATGCGAAATCGTGCGCACACTGGCTATTGTCCGCCCCCCTGACGCACAGCCAGATAGAAATTCTCGCCAGTCACCTGACGGTAGGGGAGACTTATTTTTTCCGCGACCGCAAAAGTTTCGAGGCGCTTGAACAGTATGTGCTTCCGGCGCTGATCCATTCCCGCCGCGATTCGGACCGCCGCCTGCGGATATGGAGCGCGGGTTGCTGCACGGGCGAGGAAGCGTATTCCATTGCCATGCTGCTCGACAGGCTGGTGCCCGGCCATGAGCAGTGGAACATTACTATTCTGGCCACGGACATCAATCCGCGGTTTCTCAGGAAGGCCGTGGAAGGCGTGTACGGCGAATGGTCGTTCCGCGATGTGCCGGGCTGGATCAGGGAGCGGTATTTCAAGAAGGTGCGGCAGGGGCGCTTTGAGATTCATCCACGCATCCGGAGGATGGTGACATTTTCCTACCTCAACCTGGCCGATGACGTTTATCCATCGCTCTCGAACAACACCAATGCGATGGACGTGATCTTCTGCCGCAATGTGCTGATGTACTTCACTCCGGAACGGGCAGAGAAAGTTGCCGGCAACCTGCACCAGGCAGCCTTGAACGGCGGCTGGCTTATTGTCAGTCCTGCGGAAGCTTCAAATAAACTGTTTTCCAGTTTCTCGCCAGTTGTTTTCCCCGGAGCCACTTTCTACCGCAAGGTTCCCGGCGATGCCTTGCTTGCAGGCAACGATTATCCGCCGTACCCAGCGGTTGCTTCGCTACCCGAGGCCCCGCGACTGGAGGCAGCGCGCCCGGCGCTGGACGCAATGATGCAGGAACAGGATGAAACCGATGCGCTATGCGCCACAGCGCGGCTCTGTGCCAACCAGGGCAAGCTCGTCGAGGCGGTCGAGTGGTGCGATAAGGCAATCGCCTCGGATAAGCTGAATCCGCAAATCCATTACCTTCTTGCCACTATCCGGCAAGAGCTGGGGCAGCCCGGCGCGGCGGAACAGTCGCTGAAGCGCGCGCTTTATCTCGATCCGGATTTCGTGCTCGCTCACTTTAGCTTGGGGAATCTGCATCAGTCGCAGGGACGCTACCGGCAGGCGCAGCGCTATTTCGGAAATGTGTTGCTGCTGTTGCGCAAGCATCCGCCGGACGAAACGCTGCCGGAAGCGGATGGGCTGACGGCCGGGCGGTTGGCCGAGATTGTCACGTCCCTGCTGGAAAGTTTGCCGCAGCCTGTGGCGGCAAGCGCATGAAAGGAATGCAGCGATGAGCACCCATCCGACTACTTCGCGAAAAAACAACAAGGCAATTGACTGGCGCGAGGTCGAGCGACGTCTGGAAGCGGCGCGTGTCGCAATAGAGCGCATCTGGATGCCGACTACTGAAGATACACAACGGATATTGAAAGAAAGGGCGCAGGCGCTTGCCCAGGAGTCTGGGCGAGCGGAAGCCGCCGAACGCATCGAGGTGGTTGAATTTCTTCTCGCCCATGAGCGATATGCCGTCGAGTCAGATTATGTTCGCGAGGTCTATCCGCTGGAAGAGCTCACGCCGCTACCCTGCACCCCGGCCTTCGTGCTCGGCATCATCAACGTGCGCGGCGAGATTCTATCGGTTATCGACCTCAAGAAATTTTTCGATCTGCCGGAGAAGGGGCTGACCGATCTCAACAAGGTGATCGTGCTCGAGTCCAAAGACATGGTGTTCGGCATTCTGGCCGATGCCATCAGCGGCGTGTGGCACATTCCGCGTGCCGATATTCAGCCATCCCTGCCCACGCTCACGGGCATCCGCGAAGACTATCTGCACGGGGTGACCGCAGAGCGCGTGGTTGTCCTCGATGCTGAAAAACTTTTGACCGACGAGAAGCTCATCGTGCAGGAACAGGTAGGAGGATAGGGGATATCCCGGTTCTGGTTTGACCGAACACAAGGAGAACAAAAATGAAATGGTTCCTGAATTTAACCATGCGCGGCAAACTCTTCCTTGGCTTCGGGGTAATGATCGTATGTCTCGCGACTGTGACTGTGACTGCGTATCAGGGTATTGCAACGATTCAGGCTGCGCAGCAAAAACTCTATCAGGAGGAATTCGCCAACGCTCAGGACTTGATGAAGCTTCGGGCCGACGAGAACGGTGTGCGGGCGTCGCTACTCAGCATGATGTTGGTAACGAAGCAATCGGATCAGGAAATCTGGCATCAGGATATCAAGGAACGCAGCCAGAAAATTTCCGAGGTCACACAACGCCTACTGGAGCGCAACCGCAATGACTTGCCCTTGTTCACCCGACTTGAAGAGCTCAAAAAAATCCGCGAGGCGTTCACCCGGACGCGGGATGATCAGCTCATTCCGCTAATCTATGCCGGGAGGATGGAACAAGCCAAGGAACTGGCGCTAGGTATCCAGGAGGAACGCTACCGCAAGATGCGCGCCATCGCCCAGGAACTGGGCGATGCGGCAGCGGAAAAGGCGCGTGCCGCTGTGGTGGAATCTGATCTTAAAGCGGAACACATGTTGCGCCTGTTCGTCATGGTCGGCGTTGCGGCAATCTTGCTGGCAGTGGCAATGGCGCTGCTGATCAGCCGGATCATCGCAGCGCCGCTCCAGATGATCTCGGGCATCGCCGGGCGGGTCGCATCCGGTGATCTCACCGTCAACATTCCAACCGGGCATCGCACCGATGAAGTCGGGGAGCTGCTGCGTGCGTTCGGTGCGATGCTCGAAGGACTGCGGAAATTGATGCGCGAGATTCATGAAGGGGTCGGTGTGCTCTCCACCTCCTCCAGCGAGATTCTGGCCACCACCACGCAGGTCGCTTCCGGTGCAGCCGATACCGCGACGGCGGTGAGCGAGACCACGGCGACGGTGGAGGAAGTGAAGCAGACGGCGCAGGTGTCGAGCCAGAAGGCGCGTTATGTTTCCGACAGCGCGCAGAAAGCCTCGCAGGTTTCCCAGAACGGGCGCAAATCGGTGGAGGAAGCGATGCAGGGCATGCAGCATATCCAGGAACAAATGGAATCCATCGCCGAGAGCATCGTGCGGCTGTCCGAGCAGAGCCAGGCGATCGGCGAGATCATCGCCACGGTCAACGACCTGGCCGAGCAATCGAACCTGCTCGCGGTGAATGCCGCGATCGAAGCGAAC